>CAVBOO010000018.1:0-10313 GCA_963597045.1 bacterium
CACTTACGACAGCATGTACCGTGTGAAGAACGTCTTCGGCGCCGAGCGTTTGGTCGTTGTGACCAACGAATATCACTTGTACCGCTCGATGTTTTTGTGCCGATCCTTCGGCATCGATGCTCGCGGCGTCGCCTCCGACCAGGGCAGCTACACCGATATGGACTACTACGAGCAGCGTGAGTTCTTTGCGCGCATCAAGGATTTCTACGGCGCGTTGACCAACGCCGAGCCTTCCACCTACAGCGAGCCGGTGAGCCTTGAGGGCTCGGGCGCGGCTACCCAATGGTGGAAGAAAAGCTCGCAGCAATAGGCGCAGCTCTTGCGCTCGGGCTGCGCAAGCTGTCTACCAGCGTGCGGACCCGCTTCAAAGCTTGCGAGGGGCTGTTGGCCTGCCAGGCCCGAAGAATCCGAGCAAGGGCTGCAGCCTTAAAGCTCCACGAATTTCAGGTCGGTAATCTGCCCGTTTTCAGCGGTGAGCTTGATGATGCTTTTGCTGCTGCCACCCCGCGGCTTGCGCGTGCTGCCGGGGTTGAGGTAGCGGATGCCGTCGATCATCTCATCGCGAGGGATGTGAGTGTGCCCATGTACGACCACCTGGGTTCCTTCGGGTGGGGTGCGGATGTCCTCGGGGCGATGCGTCATGAAGAATTGCACGCCACCTAGGTTGAAGCTTTCATTGAGCTTAGGGCCACTAAGCTCCAGGGCATCGCAGTTGCCGCGCACGGCAATCACCGGCGCAATGGTCTCAAGCTCCATCAGCACCACGGGGCGCTCGACGTCGCCGGCGCACAGGATGTAATCGCAGCCGCTAAGCGCCTGGTAGGCCTCGGTGCTAAGCAGGCCGTGGATGTCGGAGCATATTCCAATGAGCATGAGCGTTCCATTTCGTTGGGGGCGGTATCTTGGTAGGCGAGCCGAACCGCAAACCTGCCTGCCTGGTTCTTCTGACGAGGGGCTCGATCGCACCGTGCGCTTTCAGCAATGCGGTGCGCCATGGCCGACATCGCTCGCCGCTGGGCAAAACAAAAGGTGGCAGGCCGAAAACAACCTGCCACCTGTGGTTTCGTGGTGCGCTGTGAGAGACTCGAACTCTCGACCTTGGGATTAAAAGTCCCCTGCTCTACCAACTAAGCTAACAGCGCACGGTGCAGCTCATTGTAAAGTTGCGAGCCGCTTCGGTCAATCTTAAAGAGGGATTTTCATCGAGCTGGCGCACTTTGCGCGTTGCGTGCTCGTGCTCGTGTCGGCGCGGCCTACCACTTGTTCTTGGTTGCAAGCGTGTAGGCTTGGCGTGCGTAGGCCTTGCGTTTGCTCATCAAAGGCGTGCCGGCACGCTCGTAGCACTCGCAGAAAGCCTCGGTTGCCATGTCGACGTTTTTCCAGGTCTTCCAGTAGTCGACGCTGGTTTTGGAGCCGTTGATCTTATAGTTGCTGCCAAACCATTCGCTGTAATGCTTGGTGCCGTTGAGGGTGTAGCCGCTAAGCTCCATGAACAGGAAGTCCAGCTGCACGTAGATGTTGCTCATCGCTTTGCCCTTGGATTTGGCGTAGGCCTCAAGCGCGTCGTAGCGGGTCTCGGTCATTTGGAACAGGCCGTAACCGATAAGGCGGTTTTTCTTCTTGGTTGCGGCGGCGTCGACCTTACCGTTTTTGTCAAGCACGTCTTTGGATGTGCAGGTGGGGTTGAGGCTCGATTCTTGCTGGGCATTGCCCACGATTGCCGCGGCAACGGCCTTGGAGCAGCCCTTCTTTATGGCGTACTGATAGATGATCTTGGCGTTGGCGGTGTTGCTGAGCGCCAGTTTGTCGCCACCCGAGGTGTCGCTGTTCACCGAGCCGGAGCTTTTCACCTTGAAGGCCTGGCTTATCAGGCGCGAGCTTGTTTCGTGCACGTACACGCGCAGGCGATAGGTGTAGGTACCGGATGCGAGTTTTCCGCAGGTCAGCGTGTTATCGATTTTGCTGTTGTAGATGGTGTAGCTCTTTTTATTGGGCTTCACCGTCACCGATTGCACGGTTTTGCCTGCGGAGTTGAGGATGACCGCCTTGATCTTCTTGATGGGATAGTTGGATTTCACGGTGCCGCAGAAATCGTAGGCGCTGCCGAGCGTGATCTCGGCGGGGTAGGAAAGTTGCGAGCCGTAGATCTTGGTTACCGCGCAGCTTTTCTTGTCGCTCCATGCGCTGTACACGATTTTCTTGCCGGATTTTTTATAGGTACGTGCTTGTACGTAGTACTTCTTGCCGGTTTTGAGCTTGGTGATTTTGACCGTCTTGCTGGAGGATTTCTTGGTTTTCGCACCCTTCATTTTCGAGGAGGTGCTGTAGCGAACCTGATAGCCGGAAACCCCGGACTTCTTGGCAAGCGTGGCGGTAATGCCTGACTGGGACTTGGAGTAAAGCTTGGCTATCTTGGTTTTTGCCGGCGTGGCGGCCTCGGCCTGCTCCACCCCAAGGAGAGGCTGGATGGCCACGCTTGCGGCAAGGGCAAGGCTTATGAGTGCGGCGCCCGCAAGCAAGCGCAGAGGCTTTGCGTTTAGAGTTAAGGCCGAGCTGTGTTTGTGCTGCATTTTCGTCCTTCGTTTGTACGGTGCGGCAATTTTACCAAGCGTATGTGAAGGACGGAAGGAGGGCTTGTGCGTTACTGGTAACGCAACGTCTCGGAGGGGTTGAGCTTTGCGGCCTTTGCGGCAGGGTAGTAGCCGAAAACGATGCCGATAAGCGTGCAGATGGCGAACACCAGCGCCACAAGTCCGGGACTGGTCACCGCGGTAAGGCCCTCAAAGCTGCTTTGGGCGCTCACGATTGCCTGGGCTAGGGCCTGCGCGCCGCCCCATCCGGCAAGCGTGCCCACCAATCCGCCGACAAGGCACAAAGCGATGCTCTCGCTTAAGAACTGCAGTTTGATGTCGATAGGCCGCGCACCCAAGCTTTTGCGCAGGCCGATTTCGCGATAGCGCTCCGTCACGTTGGTGAGCATCATGTTCATGATGCCGATGCCGCCGACGCTCAGGGCGATGCCGGCAACCAGCGCGGCCAGCGCGTCGAAGGCCGTCGTGAAGCTTGCAAGACTATCCTGCGCCGATTCGGTGGTGCTTGCGCTGTAGGTGCTTTGGCTGCCGTCCTCGTCGTAGCTGATGTTGTGCCGTGCGACCAGCGCACCTTCTATCTGCGCGGCCGTGTAGCTAACGTCGGCGTCATCCGTGGCCTGGGCGTAAATCGAGTCAACCTGGTTTGCCCCCAGAAGAACCGAGCACATGTTCTGGTAGCTCACGTAGCCAAAGCACAGGCCGCTGATTCCTTGCAACAATTGGCTCGACTCGCTCACGCCGACGATGGTGTAGCTCTCGGATCCCAACGTGAGCGTTTGCCCTACGGGGTTGTACGAGCTGTCGCCGTAGATGCTCTCGACCGCGTTCTCGTCGATGACCAGCTTGTTTTCCTCGTTGTCCTGGTAAGCGCTGCCTTCAATCAGGTTGATGTTCTGCATGCTGAAGTACTGGCTGCTCACGCCGGTGAGCTGCAAGGTGGTGCTGTCGGACGACGAGCTGTCCGAGCTGTTGGAGCCAGAGGAGCTGCCCGCCGTGCTGGCTGAGCTAGCCGATGAACTTGATGAGCTCGACGAGCTTGACGCCGTGCTGCCAACGCTTTGGCTCGTGCTCGCCTGCGGCAGCGCGCAGCTCACGTTGGCGATGCTCTGCGCAAGGAAGTCGGCATCGTCCTCGCTGAGCGCATGCTCACTATCTTGGCTGGTGACGGTGATGACCCGCGCGCTTCCCAGCCCCATGGAATCCTCGAGCCAGTTCTCGAAGCCGGTGATAAGGCTTGCCATCACCACCACGGAGGTGATGCCGATGGCAATTCCTAGAATCGTAAGCGCCGAGCGCCCTTTGTTGGCCAGAAGGCTCGCGCGCGTTTCGTGCATTAGGTCGGGAAATCTCATCTTTGGCCTGCGCTTTCCTTGGCATGGCTGGGAACGATGAGGCCATCGCGGATGACGATCTGCCTATCGGCTTTGGCGGCCACTTCGGGGTCGTGCGTGACAAGGACGATCGTGCGCCCCTTGTCACGCAGCTTTTTAAAGGTGTCGATTACCTTCGCGCTCGTTTTCTGGTCGAGGTTGCCCGTGGGCTCGTCGGCAAGGATGAGCGCCGGGTCGTTCACCAGCGCACGGGCCACGGCCACGCGCTGCATCTGACCGCCCGAAATCTCGTTGCCGCGATGCTCCAGATATTTAAGAGGGAATTCGGCAGCGGCGAGCGCCTTGATGGCGCGTTGCTCGCGCTGGGCAACCGGGCAGCTTTTGTTGTAGACCAAGGGCAGCATCACGTTGCGCAAAACGCTCGCACGCGGAAGCAGGTTGAAACTCTGGAACACGAAGCCGATGCGGCTCGCGCGCAGATAGGCAAGCTCTTCTTCGCTGCAGCTCGAGGTATCAACCCCTTCAAGAAGGTAATGTCCGCTGGTAGGGACGTCCAAGCATCCGAGGATGTTCATGAGGGTCGATTTGCCGCTGCCGCTGGGGCCGACGATGGCGACGAACTCGCCCTTCTCGACGGCCAGGGAAACGCCGCGCAGGGCGTAGGTGGTTTGGTCTTTGCTGAAGTAGGCGCGGTGCAGGCCCGTCGCTTGAAGTACGTAGGACATGGGCTGGCCTTAGTTTCCGCCGGGCGCGCCGCCGCCGTTGCCGCCGTTACCGCCGCTCGGAGGAGTGCCGCCCTGGCCGTTGCCGCCGGAGCCTCCCTGTCCGCCGCCCTGGCCGCCATCACTGCCGCCGGGCGCTCCACCTTGTCCGCCGTTATCGGAGCCGCCCATGCCGCCCATCAGGGAATTTGCAGTATCGCCCTGGCTGGAATCCGAGCTGTCGGTGTTCACTTGGTAGTTCACGACGATGTTGTCGCCTTCGGAAAGCTCGTCGCTTGCGACCGCGGAAGTTTCATCGTCGCTGCCCTTCACCGTGACGGCCACCTGCGAGGTGCTGCCGTCGTTGGCTTGGACGGTCACGGTGGAACTGTCGCCTTGGGTGGATATCGCGCTCGTGGGAACAAGAAGCGCGTTCTTATATTCCTTGTAGGTGATGGTTGCCGTGGCGTTCATGCCCGCGAGCATCCCACTCGAGGGCTTCTTGATCTTCAGCGTGACCGTGTAATAGGCGGTCGAGCTGTCGTTGGATTCGTTGGCGGTGGAGCTAACCTTGCTTACCGTTGCCGAGGTTTCCTTATCAAGCGCGGTGACCTTGACCTTCGCGCTTTGGCCCTTTTTGATGTTGCCGATGTCGTATTCGCTGACGTTGACCGCCAAGGTCATCGTGTCGGTGTTGCTGATGGTCACGGCCGCATCGCTGCTCTCGGTGCTTAGCTGGTCACCCGCGGCAACGTTCACTGCCGTCACGGTACCCGCCTCGCTTGCGGTCACGGTTAGGTCGTCAAGCGCATCGACGGCGTCGGTGTAGCTGTCGCAGGCATCTTCGTAGTTGCTCTTCGCAGAGCTTAGACTCTCGGTTGCTTTGGTTACGTTCTCCTCGGCGGATTGCACGGCGCTCGTGGCCTCGCTTAGCTGCGAGTTGCTGGAGGAGTCGCTGGCGGTGCTGCCGGAGGCGTTGGTGCTGGAGCTGCTAGAAGCCTTGGCGGCTTTGGCGGCCGCTTTCTTCGCCTTGGCTGCGGCCTTCTTGGCCTTCTTGAGCGCCGACTTCGCCTTGCTCAGATTGCTTTTAGCCTCGGAGTAGCTGCTGTAAGCGGAGCTTTTCTTTTTCTTGGCGTCCGTCACGGCATCGGAGAGGCTGTCGCTCGTGAGCGTGAACAGGGTGTCGCCCTTGGACACGCTGTCGCCTTCTTCGACGTAGACCTTCTTCACCTCGCCGCTGACCTTGGCCGAGGCGCTGGTGGTGGAGGACGCGGCAAGCGTGCCCGAGCCTTCGATGGTGAGCGCGAGCGTGCCCTTTTCAACAGCTTGCGTATAGCTTTGCGTCGTCGGAGCCTCGTCGGGTTGATCGTTGGTGGACGACAAGGCGAAGCTTCCTGCGGCAAGGGCCACCACGATCACGCCCACGATGGCTCCGCGTTTCATATATTTGTTGCGTCGTGCCCGTTTTCGGGCGGCGATGAACTCCAGGGGAACCTGTGCGTCGTCGGTGGGGGAGGCGCCCTGCTGCGCAGTTTGCAAGGCTTGGCCGCCGACGGGCTTCATGCGAGTGGTTTCGTCCGAGGATGCGCTGCCTGAGCCGCCGTGTTTGAAGAAGGGCATGGGAGACCTTTCGTCCAGAGTTTGACGAGGCTAGGCTAGCGAAGCTAACTTAAAAGCAGCTGAAAGCAGGAAAGCGGCAATGGCCTTAATTCGTGGGCTGCGCAAGTTTTCCCATGCGTCGCAACAAGGCTGCTCGCTAAGTTTGAGGTCCTGCGTATGCGCAGGGCTCCCGCGAGCCCACCCCGCCCATGCGCCGCTGCGAGCCTGCCCGCTCCATGCGGCACAGGGCCCTCGCATGCTTGCCTGCTGCCTTCTTCGAATGGATTAATTGTGAAGAAATCGTGTAATCGGGTCCGAATCACATATTATCTTATGGCTTGAATTGCTGCATACACGTGCGCAAGACACTGCTCATAACGCGTTTGAGCAGGGCATTTGCGCGTGCAGCACTTATAGGACGAACGAAGGAAGAGTTTTGGCAAAGCAAGACGCTATTGAGCTGGAGGGCACCGTTCTCGAGGCACTCCCCAATGCTATGTTCAAGGTTGAGCTGGAAAATGGTCACCAGATTCTCGCTCACATTTCGGGCAAGATGCGTATGCACTACATCAAGATCCTTCCTGGCGACAAGGTTCAGGTCGAGCTTTCCGTCTACGACCTCGATCGCGGTCGCATCACCTATCGCTACAAGTAAGTAGCGCATCCTTCTTAAGTGAAGGCAAGGGGCACGCCGCAAGGCGCGCCTTTTCGTGTCTCTTGAGGTCAAGCGCTCAAGTGGCACCGGGGCTAAGCCGAAAGCCCTGCTCGTAAGTAAGAAAATTACCGCCTGCGGCTGGGCGTGTATATATACCACGCATTACCGAAAGGAAATTGAATTATGAAGGTACGTCCTTCGGTCAAGAAAATGTGCGACAAGTGCAAGATTATCCGACGCCACGGCAAGGTCCTCGTCATCTGCGAGAACCCTCGTCACAAGCAGCGTCAGGGCTAAAGAAGGGAAATTACTTTTATGGCACGTCTCGTTGGTGTCGACCTCCCTCGCGACAAGCGCATTGAGATCGGCTTGACCTACATCTACGGCATCGGTCTGACCACCTCCAAGAAGATCCTGGCAGAGACCGGCGTCGATCCCGACATCCGTGTCCGCGACCTGTCCGAGGGCGACCTCGGCAAGTTGCGTGATTACATCACCAACAACCTCACCACTGAGGGCGACCTCCACCGCGAGGTTTCCCAGAACATTAAGCGTCTCATGGAGATCGGCTGCTACCGTGGCCTGCGTCATCGCAAGGGCCTGCCCGTTCGCGGTCAGCGCACCCACACGAATGCACGTACCCGCAAGGGTCCCAAGCGTCAAATCGGCGGCAAGAAGAAGTAGAGGTAGCTTAAAGTGGCAAAGAAGAACGTTCGCACCCGCATTAAGCGCTCCGAGCGCAAGAACATTGCAGTTGGTGCAGCTCACATCAAGAGCACTTTCAATAACACCATCGTGTCCATCACCGACCCCCAGGGCAATGTGATCTCCTGGCAGTCCGCTGGCACCGTCGGATTCAAGGGCTCCCGTAAGTCCACTCCGTTCGCTGCTCAGATGGCCGCCGAGGCAGCCGCCAAGACTGCTATGGAGCATGGCCTCAAGAAGGTCGCTGTTTACGTGAAGGGCCCCGGTTCCGGTCGCGAGACCGCCATCCGCTCCCTCCAGGCAGCAGGCCTCGAGGTTTCCAGCATCCAGGATTGCACTCCCATCCCGCACAACGGCTGCCGTCAGTGCAAGCGCCGTCGCGTGTAAATTGAAAGGACCGATACATTATGGCAATCAATAGGACCCCCGTCCTCAAGCGCTGCCGCCAGTTGAACCTGGACCCTTCTGTCCTTGGTTACACCGGCAAGTCCAAGAGCAGCAGCATTCGTCAGCCCAAGCGTCGCCGCAAGGAGTCCGAGTACGCCCTGCAGCTGCGCGAGAAGCAGAAGGCTAAGTTCATCTATGGCGTTCTGGAGAAGCAGTTCCGCGGCTACTTCAAGCGCGCCAAGTCCATGCCTGGCGTTACCGGCGAGAACCTGATGCAGATTCTCGAGTCCCGTCTGGACAACGTGGTTTATCGCCTCGGCTTCGCCAAGACCCGCAAGGAAGCTCGCCAGATCGTCACCCACGGCCACATTCAGGTCAACGGCGTTCGCACCGACGTTCCTTCCTTCCGCGTCCGCACCGGCGACCTCGTCTCCGTCTGCCCCAAGTCCAAGGAGCTCCTGGTTATCAAGTCCGCTCTCGTTTCCAACGAAGGCGTCCAGGTCCCTGCATGGCTCGAGGTTGACATCGAGAAGCTTCAGGGCAGCGTCATCGCCGCTCCTCAGCGTGATCAGATCGATTTCGAAATCAACGAACAGCTTATCGTCGAGCTTTACTCTAAGTAATCATTGCCATCGCGGTTTTTTAAGGAGGCTACAAACATATGACAGAGTTCATGAGGCCTACAGTAACGACGGAAGAAGTAAACGATACCGTTACCCGCTTCATCGTCGATCCGCTAGAGCGTGGCTATGGTTTCACGCTGGGCAATAGCTTGCGCCGTGTGCTGCTGGGTTCCTTGGATGGCGCCCGCGCAACCGCAATCCAGATCGAAGGTGTTCAGCATGAGTTCACGACCGCTGAAGGTGTCGTCGAGGACATCACCGACATCGTTCTGAACGTTAAGGGCCTGGTTTTCACGGCTCTGAACAGCGACATCACCGAGGCTACGGCACATATCCATGCCGAGGGCCCCTGCACTGTCACTGGCGCCGACCTGGAGGTTCCTACCGAGTTCACTCTGGTCAATCCCGAGCATGTCATCGCAACTGTCGCCGACGGCGGCACCCTTGAGATGACCGTTCGCATCGGCGTTGGCCGCGGTGTCGTCACCGCAGATCGCAATAAGCGCACGGAAGATCCCATCGGCATCATCCATGTCGATTCGAACTTCTCGCCCGTCTCCCGCGTCACCATGACCACGGAAGACACCCGTGTCGGTCAGCGTACCGACTACGACAGGCTCATTCTCGAGGTCGAGACCAACGGCTCCATCACTCCCACCGAGGCAGTGTGCAGCGCCGCCAACATCATCGACCAGTACATGAGTGCTTTCCTGACCCTCGGCGAAGTCGAGGAGGACGAAGAGGGAGAGGTTGTCTCCATCTTCGCTCCCGAGAACCAGGAAACCAACGCCGAGCTTGACAAGCAGATCGAGGACCTGGACCTTTCCGTCCGTTCCTACAACTGCTTGAAGCGCGCCGGTATCCATTCCGTCCGCCAGCTCGTCGAGTACTCTGAGAACGACCTGCTTAACATCAGGAACTTTGGTGCGAAGTCCATCGAGGAAGTGAAGGACAAGCTCATTTCCATGGACCTCAACTTGAAGCTATAGGAGAAATTTAAAATGAGGCATAAAGTCAAGGGCCGCAAGCTCGGTACCGATGCTAGCCATACCAAGGCTATGAAGAAGAGTCTCGTTGCTGCGCTGTTCACTAACGATCGCATCAAGACGATCGAGGCACGCGCCAAGGAGATCCGCCCCGATGTTGACAAGATCATCACCTGGGCAAAGAAGGGCGACCTGCATTCTCGTCGTCTGGCAATCGCCGCACTCGGCGACAAGGAGCTCGTCCGCGAGATCTTCGAGAAGGTCGAGCAGGGCATGTTCGCCGATCGTCAGGGCGGTTACACCCGCATCATGAAGCTTGGCTATCGCAAGGGCGACAACGCTCCCATGGTCATCATGGAGCTTTGCACCGAGCCCGTGCAGAAGAAGGCAAAGGCTGCAGACGCCGAGTAATCGGTTTAGCAACCAAAAGCTTACGCAAGGAAGGTCCCGAAAGGGGCCTTCCTTTTTTGTGTGCGTGGGGTACTTCTGGGTTTGCACAAGTAGCGCAAAGCATAAAAAGCCCCCATCCCCCTGTTCGGGGAATGGGGGCGGTTCGTGTGGATTTAGGGCTTTTTAGCTTTTGGGCAAATACCTAGGGGCTTGCCCAGGCTTCGAGCCTTTGAGGCCGAATGTCGAAAGGCTCGCCCAGGAATGCCGGGCGAGCCTTTGCATAGCCTGATCCTATTTCACCTTAACCTTGACGGTGACGGTCTTGGTGGCGGCGTTGTAGTTGCC
>CAVBOO010000019.1:0-10209 GCA_963597045.1 bacterium
ATGTTTGGAACCACTACGTGGAAAAGCTCATTTAAAAGCATAGGTGCGGCAAAGGCGTTTCGGGTAAGATAGCCTTCCTTCGGTAAAAGGATTTTGCGTACTAGGCGAAACCTGGGCGTTTTTTGCATTTGATTTAAGTTTTGGGCTTTAAGCCCTGAATCTATGAAAGGTATTTGATGACAGATATTTCTTCTCTTGATATCGCTTTGGCGGCGGCGCGCGCTGCAGATGAGCGCAAGGCCTTCGACATCATGATCTTGGACGTGCGCGAGCTCGTCGATGTGACCGATTACTTCGTCATCGCCACGGGGCGCAACAACCCTCAGGTTGAGGCCATCGTGAGCAATGTCGAGGACGAGCTTATCGACAAGCTGGGCGTGAAACCCAACCATCGCGAGGGTGCCAACGATCCCGGTTGGAAGCTTATCGACTACGGCGACGTCGTGGTCGACGTGTTCCAGCCCGAGGTTCGCGAGTATTACCGCCTGGAGTCCCTTTGGGGCGATGCCAAGGTGGTCGATCTGGCGCAGGCCGGCATCGAGAACCCCGAGTATTCCAATCGCATCGGCCAGCTCGTGGAGCGTCACGAGGACGCAGCAAACTAAAGCATCAAGGCTACGAGGCCCGGACGTAATCGTTCGGGCCTCTTCTTGTTGGCAAGAGGATCAAAGGCCTCTTAAAGCTCCAGAAGAAAGGTTGTCGTTATGAGCGACGAGGAGATTTTGCGTTCGGCCAAGGAGTACCTGGCAACGAACTGGGAAGACATGTTGGCCGATATCGAGAGCCTGGTGAAAATCCCTTCGTTCAAGGAAGAAGGCAAAGCTAACGCAGATGCCGGTGCTCCGTGGGGGCCAGGGCCCAAGGCGGGCTTGGAGGCGGGCCTTAGCCTAGCCGAGCGTTTCGGTTTTGCGCCCACCAATCTTGCCGGGCGCATCGGGTTTGCTGACTTGCCCGGCAAGCGTGAAGTGCAATTGGGCATCATCGGGCATATGGATGTGGTGCCTGCCGGCCCTGGCTGGGACTTCGAGCCGTTTGCCCTTACGCGCAAGGACGGTTATCTGCTTGGACGCGGCGTTGTTGACGACAAAGGTCCTTCGGTTGTGGCCTTGCATGCCGTCAACTTCGCTTCGTCTCACGCAAAGGGATTGTTTGGCAGCGACAAGCTGCCTTATACCGTGCGCTTCATTTTCGGCGCCGACGAGGAATGCGGGATGGGGGACATTCCTTATTACCGTGCCGCGCAACCCGACCCCGCCTTCCTTTTCACGCCTGATGCGGAGTTTCCCGTCTGCCATGGCGAGAAGGGGCATTTCGATGCGAGCTTGGTTTCCAGCAAGCTTGACGGCTGCATTGTTTCTTTTGAGGGCGGCACTGCCCCGAACGCGGTCCCCGGTTTGGCGAAATGCCTCATCCGTACCGGGGAGGGCACGCTCCCGGAAGCCGAGCGAATCACGCAAACCGTGCTGGGCGATGGCTTGCTTGAGCTTGAGGCCCATGGCTTGAGCGCGCATGCCTCGACCCCTGAAGGCGGCATCAACGCCATCGGGCTTCTGGTTGAGCATCTGCTTGAGTTCGCGCCTTTGTCGGAAGGGGAGCGCCGCTTCCTCGAGCTTGAGTCGAAGCTTATGTCGAGCACGGCAGGCGCAGGCGTCGGCCTGGCGGCAAGTGATGCCGATTTCGGCCTCCTTACCTTGGTTGCTGGCTTGATTACCTTTGAAGACGGATGCCTTCGTCAAAGCATCGATTGCCGTTATCCCACTTCCACGAACAAGGGCAAACTGGAGGCTCAGCTATCGCTCCTGGCTCAAGAGCATGGTGCCATGCTGGTGGATGCTCGCGCGCAGGAGCCGTTCCTGGTTAATGCTTCATCGCCTGAAATTCAGGCTTTGCTTGACGCGTACTGCCGGGTCACCGGTGAGGATGCCAAGCCTTTCACGATGGGTGGCGGTACCTACGCTCGCGAGTTCGCGAATGCTGCAAGCTTCGGGCCCGAGTTCCCGTGTCAGGAAAACCCCAGCTGGGTAGGCGGCATGCATGGCCCGAACGAGGGCGTGTCCGAAGATAGCCTGCAGCAAGCCTTTCTTATCTATTGTTTGGCCATCGTGAAACTCATGGCTTTGGATTTAGGCCCCGCAGGCGCTTAGTCATGCAAGGCTTGGACTAGGTGCCCCGCAAGCAGCTGACGGTGAAGCTTCAGTCACGCGACGATTCTTTTTTGGGGGCAGCGGTTAAGCGCGCGGTCGGCCCGGTGGCGCGCCCTGAACAAACGACGGCCGCCTGGGCGAGCAAGAGTGCCCAGGCGGCCGTTTGGCTATTTAGTGCGCTTAAGGATCGATACCGTCTCGATGTGGTAGGTCTGCGGGAACAGGTCGACCGGGGTCGCCTGCATAAGCTCGTAGCCCACTGCACGCAGGCGGGCAATGTCACGTGCCCAGGTGGCGGGGTCGCAGCTTACGTAGGCAAGTTTTTCTGGGCCCGCCTCGGCGATGCTTTCGGCCACTCCCTTGGCAAGGCCGGCTCGCGGCGGGTCAACCACCAGGGCGTCCAGGTGCCCCAGCTGGGGAAGCTCGCGGGCGCTATCGCCGCCGATGACCTCGGCCCAGGTTCCGTTGGTTTCCAGGTTTCGACGCAGGTCGCGCACCGAGGATGCGGCGGATTCAACCGCAAACACCTCGTCGGCGTAATCGGCCAGGGGCAACGTGAAGGTTCCGGCGCCGCAATACAGGTCGGCCACGCGGTCGTCTTCCTGGATGTCGAGTCCTTCTATCACCAGCTTGATCATCTTCTCGGCTTGCGCGGTGTTCACCTGGAAGAAGCTCGGTGCGCTGATTAGATATTTGAAGTCGCCCAGCTGCTCTTCCCAGCATCCTTTGCCGGAAAGACGCTCGACGCCCTTGACCTTGCGTGCCTTGCCGGGGTCGGCCATAACGCGCACGATGCTGGTGTTTTTAAGCGCATCGCCAAGCGTTTTGGCTACAACGGCGCGCGGGAAGGGGCCAGGCTTGGTCCATAGCGCGATCTCGGTGTCTTTGGTTCTAAGGCTGTGGCGCACGCCCACGCGGAACACCCCTAGGTCGCCGGAGCGGGAAAGGAAGGCGAGCGCGCCGCGCAGCGAGCCCGGCGCTTTTTCGATTCCGCGTGCAGCAACCGGGCAGCTTTTGGGTGCAGCCAGATTGCTGCTCCCCATTTCGTGGAAGCCCAGTTGGAAGTGCTCGCGCGCATCGGCGAAAGCCGCTAGCTCAAGCTTGTTGCGGTATCCCACTTGGCGCTTTGAGCCGACGGCTGGCGCCACCAGCTCCTCGGCCACATCGCGCGCAAGGCCGCCGACACGGCTCAGCTGGTTCACCACGTCGGCGCGCTTGGCCTTAAGCTGTTCCTCGTAGGAAAGCCCCATCCATGGGCAGCCGCCGCATATCCCCGCATGGGGGCAGGCGGGCTTCTCGCGCAAGGGGGAGCGCTCCAGGATCTTCACGGTGCGTGCTTCCAGAAGAGAGCTCGTTTCCTTCGTTACTTCTGCTTCGACGACGTCGCCGGGAAGGGCGCCTAAGACGAAGGCGACTTTGCCCGATTCGGCATGTGCTATCGCACGGGGTCCGTGGGACAGGCCGCTTATGGTGAATGTTTCCATCAAGGCTTTGATTCCTTTTTGTGTTGAATTGTACGAAAAGTATTTTAACGTATAGAATAAGTCGTTAAGCCCTCGTAGCTCAGGGGATAGAGCGTCTGCCTCCGGAGCAGAAAGTCGCAGGTTCGAATCCTGTCGAGGGCACCAGTTTTCCCTGGTGGCTGCCGCGTATCGCCGATGCCGCCCAAGGCAAGCCGGACCTGCTTCGGCCAACCTTGCGAAAACCGGTCACCCGACCAAGAGAGGAATCTCAAATTTATGAACAACGAGCTCTTTCAAAAGGCACGCAGTTCCTATGTGGCAAAGGATTTTGAGTCTGCCCTGGCGCAGTTCACCGATTGCCTGCAAGATCACGAGATAGCGCTTGAACCGGGCGAGATGGGCCTTCTGTATCACCAGATCGGCAACTGCCTGGTGAAGCTGCACGATCCCGAGGAAGCCATTCGCGCCTACACCCAGGCAGGCTTCGACAAGGATTACGACTCCCTGGGCGCCGTGAGCTACAACCTGGGCATGGTTTATGCTTCCCAGCACGATTACGAGGATGCCGTCGAGTACTTTAAAAAAGCCATCGACGATAAGTCCTATCCCACGCCCTTCAAAGCTCATCAGGCTATGGGCAACGCGCTGCTCAAGCTCGGCAAGTCCGCCGAGGCCGGCGCCGCCTTCCGCACCGCCGCCCTCGACGAGCGCAACCCCGACCCAACGCGCGCCCTGTTGAACCTGGGCGTCTGCTTCATGGCCCTCAACCGCCCGCTCGACGCCGTTGCCTCCTACGAGAGCGCCCTTCAGTTCGAGATGGCGCCCTCCACGCGCAACAAGCTCTTCGCCAACATGGGCCAGGCCTATGTGTCGGCCGGAAAGAACGAGAAGGCCGTCCGTGCCTTCGAAACCTCGCTTGCCGACAAGACCTACGTCTTGAACGACGCCGCCAACGTCGATTACCAGCGTGCCGTTGCCGCCGTCGCCTCAGGCGTTGCCGAAGAGGCCGAGCCCGAGCAAGAAAACGATTTGTCCGGCTTGGACGTTCCCGCAGATGGCATGCCCTTGCAGGATGTAGACAACTCGGCTCAGGCAACCACGGTCATGCAAGCGGTCGACCCTTCCGAGAGCGGCTTCTTCGAGCAGGCAAGCGCCAACTCCGAGAACTTCGCCGAGTGGGGCCAGGTTGCCATGAAGAAGAAGCGTCGCGGCGGATGCCTGAAGGCCGTCATCGTGCTTTTGATTCTGGTCATCCTCGCCGTTGGCGGCACCGCCTTGGTCATTACCCAGGGTTTGGGCTTCCCCTCTAAAGAGGACGTGGCCCTTGATTTGATGAGCAACCCATCGTCCGAGGATGTCTACGCAAGCTCGCTTGACGCCACCGCACGCCAGCAGATCGCCGACACCCTGGTTGCCGACACCACGGCAACGGTCAAGGGCGATTCCGTCACCATGACCACCGCCAAGGTTTACGTCGAGGCAACGGCCGAAGGCGGCTCCACGGTCAACTACGAGATCGACCTGGTGCGCGACGGCATCTCCTGGAAGGTCAGCGGCGCGTCTTTCAATTTCGCCAGCCAGCAATAACGGGCCTGGCTGCAAGTGCGGCCCTGCAAACGATTTATGTTTAGCCATTCGCGCCCGACGGGCGCTGATGAACAAAGATTTCGAAAGGAATGAATATGGCAATCGAGAAGACTTACAACATGATTAAGCCCGACGGTGTGAAGAACGGCCACATCGGCGAGATCATCACCCGTATCGAGCGCGTCGGCCTGACCATCGAGCGCATGGAGCTCGCCATGGTCACCCCCGAGGAGGCCAAGGCCAACTACGCCGAGCACGAGGGCAAGCCTTTCTACGACGGCCTTATCTCCTACATCACCTCCGGCCCTGTTGTGAAGATGGTCGTCTCCGGCGAGAACGCTGTTGCCACCATGCGCAAGCTCATGGGCGCCACCAACTGCGCCGAGGCAGCTCCTGGCACCATCCGCGGCGACTTCGGTCTGACCGTCGACGAGAACGTCATCCACGGTTCCGACTCCGTCGAGTCCGCCCAGCGCGAGATCGGCGTTTTCTTCGGCGCATAAAGCCGCTCGGCTTATTCCTCAAATATCCTTCAACAAGGGCTTTGCGTGTGCTGAGCCCTTGTTTTGCGCTTGGCGACCTGCATTTTTGAAGTGAACATAGATTTCCTGCAGGCTTTGTTCTGTATGATAGAATTCAAGTTCGCAAAACATACTTGTTAGGACTATGCATGTCTTTTCTTGATTTCCTAGGCAATGCCACAAATTCGGCTTCGTACGATATGGCAATCGACCTTGGTACTGCAAATACGTTGGTGGGTATCACCGGCCAGGGCATCGTTATCAACGAGCCCTCCGTTGTCGCGCTCGAACGCAACACCAATCGCGTGCTTGCCGTTGGTCATGAAGCGAAGAACATGATCAACCATACGCCCGACACCTTCACGGCCGAGCATCCTTTGCACGATGGCGTCATCGCCGACTACGACGTCACCGAAGCCATGCTCTCCGCCTTCATCAACAAGGCTGCCCCCAGGCGCTACCCTTGGCAGCCCAAGCCCCGCATCGTCGTCTGCATCCCTTGCGGCGCCACTTCGGTCGAGAAGCGCGCCGTTTTCGAGGCGACCATCCAGGCGGGTGCGCGTCAGGCCTACCTTATCGAGGAACCCATGGCCGCAGCTATGGGCGCCGATCTTCCCGTAACCGAGCCCACCGGCTCCATGGTCATCGATATCGGTGGCGGCACCACCGAGGTCGCCGTCATTTCCCTGGGCGGCATCGTCACCTCCAGCTCCCTGCGTTTGGCGGGCAACAAGCTTGACGAGGCCATCGCGGTTCACCTGCGCGACCTTCTGGGCATCAAGATCGGCGAGCGCACGGCCGAGGTCATCAAGATCAAGATCGGCTCCATCCTTCCCTTCGAGGACGGGCGTGAGCGCGATATGATCATTTCCGGTCAGGACCTTATCACCGACCAGCCCAAAGAGGTCACCATTCAGTCCGAGGACGTGCGTGAGGCCTTGCAGGCTCCCATCGACGAGATGGTCCTTCACATCAAGGAAACCTTCAAGAAGACCAACCCCGACCTTGCCTCCGACATCATCTCCAACGGCATTTTGCTCACGGGCGGCGGCGGCCTGCTTTCGGGCCTCGACCAGTACCTGAGCCAGCAGCTCGAGATTCCCGTCTGGACGAGCGAGACCGCTCTTACCAACGTCGTTTCCGGTTGTCTGAAGGTTCTTGAAACCCCAACCGCACTCAAACAGGTTTTAATGCGTTCCAAGTAAGCTGGTAGAAAACAAGTGGCCCTGAAAATCCCAACAGAAAAGCTTCAGTTCGGTGGCCAACTTGGAGGAAGGGCAATCCTTGCCCTTCTTCTGGTTGCTTCATTGGCTCTTGTCGTGCTTTACGCTCGCGAGGGCGAGCAAGGCGCGCTCCATTCCCTGCAAAGCACCACCTCAGCGGTTTCTTCGCCCTTGTCTTCAGTGGGCGCATCCGTTGGTTCCCTCGCGGCGAGCGCTGGGACTTCGGTGGAGGATTTGACGGCATCCGACGCTACCTTGAGCCAGACGCGCGAGAACAACGCGACGCTTGCCCAGATGGTGGTCGAGCTTGAGCAGTATCGCCAGGAAGCTCAGCGTTTGGAATCCTTGCTCGGCCTTTCCGATGCCTACGGTTTCAAATCCGCTGCGGCGCGCGTCGTGGCCTATTCCTCCGATTCCTACAATAAGATCCTTACGCTTGACGTCGGCTCCAACGACGATGTTAAGGCGGGCCTGCCCGTCATGGGCTCCACCGGCGTTATCGGTCAGGTGATCTCCGTTACCGCCACCACCTGCCAGGTGCGCTTGATCACCGATGCGCAAAGCGGCGTTTCGGTTGTTCTTCAGAACTCCAAGGCCGAGGGCATCCTTACCGGTTCGGTTGACGGCACCCTTACGCTTGAGGGCATCGACGAGTCTGCCGATGTGAAGGAAGGCGATGCGGTGATCACCTCGGGCATCGGCGGCGGCTATTTCCGCGGCCTGGTGGTTGGCACCGTTTCAAAGATTTCCCAAAGCCAAGGTGATGCCACGCGTACCATCGTGGTCACGCCCAATGCCAGCTTCGACAACATCTCCGAGGCCCTGGTCGTCATCTCCATGGACAAGGATGCGACCTCAGATTCGTCCTTGGTGAAGCAGGTCGACCCCTCCAAGCTCACCTCGTCGAGCTCGTCTTCCGCATCGAGTGATTCCTCGTCCAGCTCGTCAAATTCCGATTCGTCTTCGGGCTCGAGCGATTCCAGCTCAAGCTCTTCGTCTGATTCAGGCTCCACGAGCGAGTCTTCGAGCTCGAGCGATACTTCGAGCGAGGGCGAAACGACGAGCAGCACTGATTCGGGATCGGGGGAGTAAGCATGAACGAGCGTTTTACTTTGCCCATCATCTGCGTGGTGGCCTTCGTTCTTCAGGTGGTCGTTGCTCCTAATCTGCCCTTGGGCGTGGCGGTACCGAGCTTCCTTGTTCCTTTGGCGCTCTGCTTGGCCATCCTTCGAAACCCCGAAACTTGCTATGTGCTGGCCTTCGTGCTCGGCTTGCTCAGCGATTTGCTTTCTTCAACGCCGGTCGGCTTGACGGCCCTGCTTTTGCTTATTGCCGTGGTCGTGCTTGAGCGTGCGTTCGAAGTGCTCGACAAGTCCACTTTCGTCATGCCCGTGATCGCGCTGGTTTCAAGCTGCCTGGCGATCGAGCTCATCAAGCTCGTCGTCTTGCTTGTGCTTGGCTATCAGGGCTCGCCTGTCGATCTGTTCTTGCAAGCTTCTTTGCCGGGGATCATTGCGAACTCCCTTATCGGCGTTGCTTATTATTTCATCTTCGGTCGCCTGGGGATTGCGCAGACGAATTCCGGCAACGCCTGGGTGGCAAGCGTCGGCAACCAGCGTTTTCACTAAGGTGATCGAATGCTGACTGCGATCTTAGTCACCGTTCTTGTTCTTGCGGTAGCCGCGGTCCTTATCTTCGTTTTCCTGCGAAGCAAGGGCACGATCGATTCGGGTGCGCGCAAGGGCAAGCTTAACGTCAAGCACATCAATTCCGTTGGCGTCGCCGCAAAGGCGCCCAAGGTTACCACGTCCGCGCGTATGCCCGACGCTTCGAGCCGCTCGGTTGCCACCGCGCCCGGCGATAGCCTGAAGATGCGTTTCTTGGCAGTCGGCGTCATTGCGGGCGCCGCGCTAGCTGCGCTTACCGGTAAGCTCTTCAGCGTTCAGGTGCTCTCCGGCAGCGATTACCAGCGCCAGGCGGAAAAGAATCTCTATACCACGGTGGCCACCCCGGCGCCGCGCGGCGTCGTTTACGATGCCCAGGGCATTGCGCTTATCACCAATCGTCAGGTGCAAACGGTCTTGGCCGACTCGGACGTGGCCGAGAACCCCGATGTGATGTTGCGCCTGTCGGCCGTGCTGGGCATCCCTTACAACGTGGTGCGCAACCGCATCCTCGACCTTACTAGCGGCGCGCAGAGCCAGCGCGTGGTCGCAAGCGACGTCTCGCTGCGCGATATCGCCTATATCAACGAGCACATCGACGCCTTCCCCGGCGTTGTGACCCAGGTGCGCACCACGCGCTCCTATCCTCATGGTTCGCTTGCCGCCCATGTGCTCGGTTATGCCGGCACGGCGTCGAGCGACGATTTGAGCAACGCCGCTGAAGGTCGCGACATCGAGATGGGCGACGCGGTGGGCAAGGCCGGCATCGAGTCCGCCTACGACGATCTTCTTGCCGGCGACCATGGCCAGCGCGTTCTGGTCACCGACGCCAAGGGCGCCATCCAGGAGATCGTGAGCGAGACCGATCCCACCAAGGGAAACGACTTGTACCTTACCTTGAGCGCGCGCGTTCAGCATGTCGCCGAGGAGGAAGTTAAAAAGGCGGTCAAGAGTTCGACGGGCAAGGCAGGATCCATCGCCGTCGTCGATGTCGAGACCGGCGGTGTCCTTGCGATGGCAAGCTATCCCACCTACGAGCCCGAGACCTTCGTCGGAGGCGTTTCGCAGGACGTTTGGGACGAGTATCAAACCGAGGCTTCCCGCTATCCCATGCTCAATCGAGCGATCTCCGGTACCTACCCGGCGGCTTCCTGCTTCAAGGCCTTCACGGGCATGGCGGGCCTGACCTACGGCTTCGTTACCACCTCCACCACCGTCAATTGCACAGGCACGTGGACAGGTTTTGGCGACGATTACCCTCAGAAATGCTGGGTTTCCTGGGGCCATGGCAACGTGGCGCTCCATCAGGCCATCGTCGATTCCTGCGACGTCTACTTCTACGAGATCGCTCGCAGCTTCTATCGCCAACGCGACTCCATCGGCACCGACGCCATGCAGGATTTCATCAAGGAATTCGGCTTCGGCTCCAAGACCAACATTGAGATTTCCGGTGAGTCCGAGGGGCGCGTGCCAACGCCCGAATGGAAGGCCGAGTATTTCAAGGATGCCCCCGAGCAGGCGCAGTGGCTCCCTGGCGATATTTCCAACATGGTCATCGGCCAGGGTTACGTTTTGGTCACCCCCTTGCAGGAGGCACGCGCCTATGC
>CAVBOO010000020.1:0-9996 GCA_963597045.1 bacterium
GACTGGAACACCGAAGACATGCGCATAGTCGTCCCTTCGGGAAGAAACTATACCCTCAACATGCACGGGCACGTTCTCGATCGCCATTTGGCGGCAACCGATAGCGACGACCTCTATAACGGAAAATCCAAGGGAGATGTTATCTGCCTTAGGAAGAACGCGAAGCTAACCGTTAACGGCGGCAACGCAAAAGAGCAAAAGACCGCCCACCTGGGCGAATGGGTTAGTTCCCTGTTCTGGAAATTCGATCCCGACCATGGATCCCAGTACGAATGGGGCGCCCTAATCACAGGCGGCGCAGGTGTGGGTGCAGGCGGAATCCTTCTTGACGGGAATTATTCCACGCTTGAGCTCAACGATGTAACCGTTGTCGGCAACACATCAGACACAAGCTTCTTCGCCACCGGTTACAACATAACGGGAGATGGCGGCGGAGTCACCCTGCAGGGCGCCGAATCCAAACTCATAATGAACCACAGCGAGATCTCGGAGAACCACAGCGAACGAGACGGCGCCGGCGTTGCCGTTACCGGCAAGAGCTGCAGCATCTCGCTCAAAAACGGAAGCCTCATCGATTCCAACAGAGCGGCCGGCGATGGCGGCGGCGTTGCCTTGTCGGAAAGATGGGCCAAAATCACTCTTGAAAGCGACAGCCGCGATAATCGTTGCCTGATCTTCAACAACACCGCCGAAGACGACGGCGGCGGCATCTACATCAATAAATCTGACGCCGAAGTCTCGATCGACGGCGCCGACAGCCAAATCAGCTCCAACCACGCAAAGGACAACGGCGGCGGCATCTTCGTAGACGCAAGCTCTACCGAAATCACCATCGACAAAGGCAAGATCGACGGCAACTATGCCGATGAAGGCGGCGGAATCTACCACAACGCATCGGGTGGCTACGTATACCTGAAAAACGGCGGAGCCATCTCAGGGAACAGCGCCGAAGACGGCAACGGCGGCGGTATATACAGCTATTACAACGGAACCGAGATCAACCTGAACAACGGCTCCATCTCGGGCAACACCTCCGAAGGCGACGGAGGCGGACTCTACCTCAACGATTGCACCGAGGTTCACCTTACAAACGGTTCCAAGATCGAAGGCAACGAAGCGCAGATAGAGCATCCTTCCGGCTACACCACCCCGTCTTGCGATGGAGGCGGCATCTATGTGAACGACGACGACACCACGATCACGCTCAACAATTCAAGCATCTCCAAAAACAGCGTTCAGTACGGCAGCGGAGGCGGAATCTACCACAATGCCAAAAACGGCCTCGTGGAGCTGAAGAACCATTCCTCCATCTCCGAAAACACCGCCAGCGAAGATGGTGGCGGCATCTACAACTGCTACAACGGCACAAGCTATACGCTAAGCGAATCCACCATCGAAGGAAACACCGCCAAGAGTGATGGCGGCGGCATCTATCTCAACGACGTGGCAACGATCCATGCTGAATCGAATTCAGCGATTCAGAACAACAAGGCAAGCAACGGCGGCGGCATCTACGTGGACGACGATGGCTGCACCATCGAGCTTGCCGACTCCCAGATCAAAGGCAACAGCGTGTCCGGTAACGGCGGCGGCATCTACAACAACGACAGTTCCACAAAAATCGAGCTCAGCGAAACGTCGGGCATCAACAGCAACACAGCCAAAGGAAATGGCGGTGCCCTCTATTCGCTAAACCAGCTGAACCTCAATTCCTCAAGCCAGAGCGCCCTTAGGTGGAACTCCGCCGCAAACGGTGCAGGCATCTGGTTCGAAAAGAACCTCACCCTAAACGGCATCACCGTCTCCCAAAACGAAGCCAGCAGCAACGGCGGCGGCGTTTACTGCAACGAAACCACCAGCTCCAATTCCTTCAAGCTGTGCGGCAGCATTAAAATCTCCGACAACACCGCTGGCGAAGATGACGCAAACAGCAATCTCTATCTAAAGGGAGACAAGCATATAGTTGGCGGTGTAAACGATGAGGCCTTGGCAGCAAGCAGCAAAATAGGCATAAGCGTGGAAGGCTTCTCCACGGGCGAGCATCTCCTAAGCAGCAACGGCAACATAGTCACGAATCTCGGCGAACAAGCCACAAGCGTATTCAGCTCCGACAACCCCAAGTACTCCATCTCGCTCAAAGACAGCAAGCTCTACCTTGTCGGCACGCCCGTAGAGCCTCTACTAACTTGCTATGGCGCATCCGATGAGCCCGTCCGCTCCGAAAACCTGGCTTACGGAACCGAAGTAGAGCTGAAAACCCAGGACTACCAGGACAGCGGGCTGGACCCCGATTGGTGGACCCTTAGCAGCAGCAACGGCAGCACCAGGCTCTATCCCGAAAACGGCACCGCTAGCTTCACCATGCCCGAAGAAGACGCCACGGTACGCGCACATTATCCAGACTCCAAGACCCTCACCCTTGAATACGGGAACAACGAGACGAAAACCCTTAAGTACGTTGCCGGCTCCGAAGTCAAATTCACAACGAGCGATTATGCCAACGAAGAGGGAGAGAACCCCACCTGGTGGGAGCTTAAGACCTCAGACGGCACCACCAAGATCTACACCGGCTACAATACCGTCCTAACCATGCCCACGGAAGACGCAACGCTTAGCGCCCACTATCCCACGGCTCTTTCCTCCTTGAGCATGACGCTCGGCGAAGACAGTTCGTGGGAAGCGCTCTCGAGCACGGAAACCAGCGGTAAATACGGCGAATACCTTGCCAATGCGCCCATCACCAAGCTCAAGATGGAAGATGCTGCAGGCAACACCATCGAGCCCTCCTCCGAATGGATCGAGTACGACGCTGGCACAACGAAGCAAGAAGTCACTGAAGTGAAGGATGATTCTGGAAACGTTACCCAAAAGAAAGTCAGCTACGTTGTCAGGATCGAAAACTTCCTAACGTATTACTACGGCATCAAGCTCACGGGAGACGCCTCCAGCATCCAGACTGCCATCGAGGTGGCCTCCTCTTCGCTTGGAACCCCCGCCATCGACAATGTGGCCACTTCCTTTGAAACAAGCAGGAGCTCTAGCTCCGACGTGGATTTGATCGTCAGCTTCACGGCAAGCTACGACTGCCCGGACGACGGATCGTGCACCGTGGAGATAAACGGGCGCGATATCAACGACCCCAAAACCCAGGTAACCTCAGTCGGCCACAGCGTCGAGCCCGGTCAGCCTCTAACAGTCAAGGTGCCCAGCATCAGCGGCTGGGAATTCGTCGGATGGGAAAACCTTCCTAAAGGCGCGAGAGAGGACAAATCGACCCACGCCGTCACGCTTTCCGAGGTGACCGAGGACCTTCAGCTTGAAGCCAATTACCAGCCCGTCGTCTCAAAGCTGAAGCTGGAAGTTGCCGCCCCCACCATCGGCGGAAAATTCCCCTCCGAGCTTGCCAGCGCGAGCATCGTCGCCGGCGCAACGATTACCGCCGATGGCAGCCGCAACGACAAGAACCAGAACGTCATCAACGATGCCAACAACAAGGTTTCCTTCGCCTGGCAAAAGGCCGACAAGTCGGATGCCGGGGAGACAGTGAAGGGCGACACCACCTACAAGGGAAGCATCTGCATGAAGCTTCCGGGAAGCGGCTGGCAGTTCACTTGGGATAGCTCGGTGGTCGCAACAATCAACGGCGTTGCCGCCAACTCGGTGGAAGTCGATAAAGCCAAGGGGACCATCACCGTCTCCTGGCTGGCAAAAACCGGCCCCGACAAACGCTACGACAGCGTGACCACCGACCTGGCGGACGTCTCGATCGATCAAGCAAGCGACTGCGAAAGCTACCTGCCCAGCACCATCGGCTACAAGCTCAAGGACGACGAATCCTGCACGGCCGAAGCTACCTGGGACACTTCCGTCCTAGACGGAATCATCACGTCCGATTCGTTCACCGTCACCGGCACGTTCAAAGACAAATACGACGAGGAGCACACGATCAGCCGCAGCTTCAAGCTCCCCAAGCTCGGCGCACCTAAAACCAAGCTCAACAGCTCGTCTGCGCAGATGCAACTTGTGGAACTTTCGGCAAACCCAAGCTGGGGCAACGCTACCAAGGTGCAGATTTTCTACGCCCTCGCAAAACCGGGAGCTGCCGAGCCTGCAGACAGCGACTACCTCGAATACTCCAACTCGGAGTCCACCTCGGAGCCACAGCCCATCGAAATCACGGAAAGCTGCTCCCTGTACGCCTATGCTTTGGTAGACAACCGCAAAACAGAAGTCGCTCAATATAGCTACAGCCTTGGCGGGGAGCACAGCATCACCCTCACCGGAGGGGAAGACAAGGAAGGGATAAACAAGAACACCTTCCTAGTAAACGGGAAGAAATCCGAGACTGCTAAAAACGGCGACCTGGTTACCGTGGCAGCCGGAGAGGCCCCTGACGGCAAGCAGTTCGACGGCTGGAAGGTCACATCAGGCGATGTCGAACTGAAGGACTCAAGCGCAGCGAAAACAAGCTTCATCATGGGCGATACCGACGTTGAACTTGAAGCCGTCTACCAAGACATCGAATTCACCGTAAGCTTTGATTCGGCCGGCGGCAGCGCCGTTGAAGCCCAAACAGTGAAAGTAACGGCAAATGCGAAGAAGCCCGCCAACCCGAAACGTGAAGGCTATATCTTCGTCGGCTGGTTGCTCAACGGTAAAATCTTCGATTTCTCGACCGACATAAAACGAGACATCAAACTCGTGGCGAAATGGAGCAAGGAATCCACCTCCATGGCCGATGCCGAAGTCACGCTTTCAAAGACGAGTTTCGCCTACACCGGCAAAAGCTGCAAACCGTACGTGAAGTCCGTTGTCTTAGGCGGGAAAACCCTCATAGACGGCTTGGACTACACCGTGCAAGTCCAAGCCGGCAAAAGGGTAGGCACCTATCAGGTAGTCGTAACAGCCAATGGCGCGCCGTACACGGGCAAGATCACCCTGAGCTACACCATCAATCCCAAGAAGATAAGCAAGCTCAAGGTCTCCAAGGCAAAGAAGGCGTTCAGAGCCAAATGGAAGAAGAGCAAGACGGAGCGAAGCGGCGTTCAGGTTCGCTACTCGCTGAAGAAATCCATGAAGGACGCGAAGACGGTAAAGGCTAAGGGCTCCAGCGCCAAATCTAAAAAGGTGAGCAAGCTTAAGGGCAACAAGAAGTACTACGTGCAAGTTCGCGCCTACAAGGTGGTCGATGGCAAAACCTACTATTCCAGCTGGAGCAAGAAGAAGGTAGTGAAAACCAAGTAGCCAGACTTCTAGCCGCAATCGAAGCACGACCAAGGCTTGAACAAGCTAAACAGCAACTAAGCCGCAAGGGCCCGGCTCCGGAACCCCCGGAGTCGGGCCCTTTTGCCATATTTGCAAGCGTGCGCAGGTCGCCGCCCAGGAAAGCGGAACCCGCTTATCGAAACCAGTGTTCGTCGGGCAGCCCGGGGCCTTATAACGTTAAGCGAAGTGAGTTCGATCGATCACGGTGCGTTAACGATGAAAAAAGAAGCTGTGGAAATACCTGTTCTTTTCAAAGACAAGAACTTCCGCGACCTTTTGCGCTCCGCACAACGTCGTGCGCTAACCTGGGAGCAGTTCCTGGCACATCCCCTACCTACGGGCTTGAGCGCCTACGATTGCTGGCGTGTCATGGAGTCGTTGGGGCGTTGCCAGGGCGTTCACCTGTTCGAAGGATTCGATGGCGACCTGGTCTGGTATAGGCGCACCTACGAACTCGAACGACTTTCGCTGGAACTCGACCAGCTGGGCAGACCTGGATCAACCCTCGATCGGGCAATCAAGGAATCAGTGTCAGATGGGCTTGCGCACGATCTATGGCTGCGCGAGCTTCGCGCTTCCTTCGACCGAACTGGCATCACCCCGGAAGAAATCCTTGCGCCCAAAAGTGCCTCGGAAAATACGACGCTCGACGGCCTGGAGCGAATCGCCGCCAACACCATCGCGCTCGAGGGCAAGCTCGACGAATTCACCGATCGCCCACTCGAACGCAGTTTGCTTGCCGACCTTCGCGAGCTCCTAACCGAAGGGGTCTCGAGCACCTCGTTAGATGAATATGCGAAAAAGCTGGGCGTCGATTGCGGAAGCAAATATCAAACCGACTCGGCTGAAGCCACAGCCCTTCGTGCGCTTGAATATGCCCAAGAGGGAGAACCCCACAACGAGGACCTCCCCGTCCTTCGGGCGCTCATCGTGAGCGAAACCCTGCGTCTGGTTCGCGCAGGCGGAGTGGCGTACGCGCCCCTCTCTTCGCTTTTACGCCGTCTTATATTTTTAAAAGACGGCTTTGACGCCTTGGCGGTTTTGCCCTTCTCGGAAACTTATTGCGCCTGGAAACGTGGCCAATTCTTGAACGATTCTCCCTACTCGTTCGACGAGTGCCGACATACCATGCGCCATATCGTAGGCGACCGATCCCTTCTTTCCACCGTAGGCCTGCTGTGCCTGGAACGAACGGCGAACGATGCAGCAGCTCTAGCCGAAAAACTCGCGCAAGCCCAATGCGCCCTTGAAGAGGTCTGCCGGGAGGACGGGCGCATCAACGCTCGACAACGGACCATATTGGCCAAGGCCTTCGCTGAACCAGGGCACACCTTCACCGTCGAAAGCCATCGGCTTGTGCACGGAATCTCGTATGCAACGTCGCGCCGCGACCTTATTGGCTTGCAAGAATCGGGCTTTTTGGATTTCAAACATCAAGGCAAAGCACATGCCTACGTTGCCTCAAAATCTTTTTTGAAGTTCCGCTCAACTTATCACGCGTGAAAACTCGAAATGCAAAAGACAGCTGAAAGGTTTGAACGGGTTCACAGTGCGTTTTTCGGGCTGAATTTTCACCAATTTTGATTTATTTAGCCTTTTTTCAATTTCACGAAAAGCAGAAAACGCTTTTTTCTTTGCCGGTAAATATTCTTTTCCTCCCTGTGATGAACACTTAAACACCCATCGCAGCCAGGCATCTGATGCACCACGCCTTCAACTGTTCATAATGAACAGTTGGCGCAAGCAAATCTACGCAAATCACGCCTTAATCTCTTCATTCTGAGCAGTTTTACCTGTTCAGATGATAAATGCTAGTTTTTCCTCATCGATGATGAGGAGGAACAAATGACAGAAACCATCTTGTTCAATCATGGAGCGTTGTTGATATTCATCATGCCGTTCCTTGGATTCCTGGTATCAGGGCTCAGCCGACGGCAAGACCCTGAAATCAGGGGCGATCGCATATTAAGGCACGACATCCCCGCACGCGTTGCGCACTGGAGCCACGCCATCGGAACCGTGTTGTTGCTTATTTCGGGCTTCCTTTTAGGAACACGCATCACGCCCTCGTTCGTGGGTGGCGGCGAAGGATCGGTGCCCTGGTTCAACGTGCACTATGTGTTTGCCTGCCTCTTCCTGTTCGGCACCTTCTATTGGGTGGGCAACACAATCATTTCCACGTATCGCCTGCGCGAGCATCTTCCTACAAAGCGCGCGTTCGTCTACACCATCAACCACTACGGCTCGCTCATGGGCTTCAAGCGCTTCACCTATCCTCGCGAGGAAAAGTACTTCGAGAGCGAGCGCATGGCTTTCCTTGCAGCCGTCGGCATCGCCGCCGCCATGGCGATAACGGGCATCATAAAAACCCTCGCCCGCTGGGTTTCGATCCCCGGCGAGGTCATGCTCGTGGCCAACTGGGCGCACGACCTATGCGCAGTGCTCATGTTCCTGTTCCTTTTGGCCCATGTCTTTTTCGCAGTTGTCATCCCTTCCTCTTGGAAGACCTTCCCCTCGATGCTGCATGGCACCGTTCCTTTCGATCACGCCAAGGAAGAACATGCCGCCTGGGTTGAAGAGTTAGAGAAGAAACAGGCAAACGCCAAGAGCGCCGGAGACCAAGCAGGCACCCAGAAGGGGGCGTAAACATGGAAACAACAACTGAAGTCAATGATCAGACAGAGTTCCAAAACAACCACCAGCAAGCCCCGGATAAGGGCAGCGACGAGAAAGCCAAAGGCGCCGTTTCACGCCGCCACTTCCTGGCAATGCTCGGCGGTGTTGGCATAGGAGCGCTCCTTGCAGGCAGCGGCACGGCTGCTTGGTTCATGGGCAACGGCGTTTACGCCGTGGAGACCTCGGGCGGCTATCTGCTTGTTGACACCAAAAAATGTGCAGGCTGCGAAACCTGCATGATGGCTTGCTCACTCGCCCACCACGGTCATGTCAACCGCAGTCTTTCTCGCATCCAGATCAAGAAGAACCCGCTGGGGTGCTTCCCCAACGAGATCGGCCAGATGCAATGCCGGCAATGCGCCGATCCGGGCTGTGTGAAGGCCTGCCCCACGGGAGCGATGCACGTCGACCCCGACACCGGCGTCCGCATGGTAGATGAACGCATGTGTATCGGCTGCGAAAGCTGCGTCGCCGGGTGCCCGTTCACCCCTTCACGTGTGCAATGGAACTTCGAGGAACGGCATGCCCAGAAGTGCGATCTCTGCACCAACACCCCCTACATGACAGAAGAGGGCGGCCCGGGCGGATGCCAAGCATGCGTTTCAGTGTGCCCGGTAAGCGCCATCAAGTTCACTACCGAGCTGCCCGAGCAAGACGACTCCGGCTACGAGGTTAACCTGCGCAACGAGCACTGGGCGATCATCGGCTTCCCCGTCGACGACGAAGGAGCGGTCCCCTCGGATGTTTCCGTGCCGGTCGACCCCTCAAGCATCGCAAAAGAAGGCGAAGAGGCCTGGTAGTCGCTTAAAGCCGCTTAGAGAAAGAGGTGCACCATGGCAAAAGCTATGGGCGGATATATGGGTAAGATCTTGATCTTGAATCTTACCGACAAAAGCTACGAGATCATCGATTCGGAGCCCTACCAAAAATACGGCGGCGGACACGGAATGGGAACCGCCCTTTTCTGGGACTACTGCAAAGACAAGACGATAGGCCCCTTCGATCCGGGCAATGTCGTAACCATTTGCTCGAGCCCCCTGTCGGGCACCCCCGTCCCCGCCGGCGCTGCGCGCGTCGAGATCCAGGGCATCGGCTCGTTCGCGGATCCCGAATGGTTCACCCGCTCCAACATGGGCGGACGCATCGCGGAATCCATGAAAACGGCTGGCTTCGACGCAACCGTGATCACCGGAGCGTCAAGCGACCCCGTTTGGGTTGAAGTGCAAAACGAGGAAGTCGTCTTCCACGACGCCAGCGATATATGGGGCAAATGGACCGACGACACCCAAGAAACTATCTGGAGCTTGATCCTCGATAACGCCGAGGATGGTTCCTGGCATGACATGGGCCCAACGCGCGATTCGGGCCGATCAACCCAAAAGCCTGCCGTCATCTGCATCGGTCCCGCATCCGAGAACCTTGCGCGCAGCGGCACCATCACCACCGACGGCGCCCATCAGGCGGGCCAAAGCGGACTCGGTGCGGTCTGGGGCTCCAAGAAGCTCAAGGCCATCAGCTTCTTCGGCACCAAGAGCATCCCCGTTGCCGACCCCGCTGCGCTGCTTGACCTGCGCATGGAATATCAAAAGCGCTTCGTCTACAAAGTAGACAACCCCTCCTACGAGCAGCCCGACCCGGGTGCAACCACCTACGACGCGCGAATCTTCGGCACGCTCACCCGCCAACCCGGCTCGGGCGGCGCGCACTGGACCTCACGCGATCTGCTGGCGCGTCCCTACGGCTGCCCCGGCTGTACCCGCAATTGCCGTCATAACTTCGACGACGGCTTTGCCAACGGCACCATGTGCGCAGCCTCCATGTACTACCTCACCGCCGACAAGAAGGAGGACATGCTCTATGCGGCCGGCCTGCTCAACAAGCTGGGCATCAACGGCTTCGACCGCGGCTTCCTCGATTACCTGCGCGCGCTCTACAAGATGGGCATCCTTGGTAAAGGCAAGGAAATCGACACCGATCTGCCCTTCGACAAGTACGGCAGCCGTGAGTTCATCGAAGAGTTCCTGTACTCGATCGCCTACCGAAAAGGCCTCGGAG
>CAVBOO010000021.1:0-9977 GCA_963597045.1 bacterium
GAGGACGCACCTGAGGAAGAGATGGCCACACCTGAACTTTCCCCTGCTGGCGGCACTTACTCAACTAAAGACGACGCCTCGAAGTTCGTTGATGGCAAGCTAAAAGTTGAAGCTAGCTGCGAAACTGAAGACGCAAGCATCAAGTACAAGCTGAGCTATCTAAAAGATGGCGAATGGGTCGATGACTCTGAAAAGACTTATTCGAACAGCATCGATCTTGACGTTTATGAAGGCAAGCAGCGCAGCTACAAGCTTGAGGTCTGGGCGGCAAAAAGTAGTTTGGAGTCTGCCCATGCAACGCAGTATTACCTTATCGACGACATGCAACCTGACGAAATGGTTACGGCTACGGTGAAATATGTCGATACCGCCATGGAGGGGCATCATGCCGGTTGGGCAGACAGTACCAAGGATTACCTAGTTAAAAAGGGACAGGACTTCGTAATCACGGCATCCACAGAAGAAGGCTACGCTTTTGAGAAATGGTTGGATGATGAAGGAAATGTCCTTGGTGCCGAGCCCGCGTTATTGCTTGAAAAGCTAGATGAAAATATCAAAATTACCTGCGTTTACAATCCAGTTGTGACAGAGCTTGACCTAGGTTTCGACCTTCCTGAGGCGCATAAGGAACTGTCAGCTGAAGCTGGGTATGTGAACGCTAAAATTGCCGATTCTGACGAAGTCCAGGATGTAAGCGAGTACTTCAAGAAAGACGGCAAGCTGGCACTTTCGTGGCAGCCAAGCGGGGATTCGGAAGGCAAGGCCGAGCACAATATTGCTTACTTAGCAGCGCTTTCCCTTGCGGGCCAGGTTGACGGGGTCAAATACACCCTTTCCAGCAGGCTTACGTTTAAGATCAACCACAACAAGGTTGAAGGGGGCGTTTATGTTGGTAAAAAGGATGATTTGCCCGCGCTTTTCATTGAATGTCCGAGCACTGGCCCCTACGAGTACAAATCGATTGCCGATGTGAGCGATGTGGAGTTAAGTTTCCAGCAGGCTTGGGCTTACAACGCCAACCAGGAGGCAGGTAAGGCGGCGCGTTGGGGCTTGCCCAAGGGGGTAGAGGTTGCCTACAAGTGCGGCGAGGCCGAGCTGCTGAGCATCGAATGGGATAAGGTCGAAGGCTTTGACAAGGATGCAAAGGCCGGCCAGGAGCTTACCGCTACGGGTAAGGTGTGTTATCCCAGCTACGTCGACAACGATGGCGCTCCTGAAACGGTAAGCGTGAAGATCGCTGTTGCCGCGCCCGAGAAGGCGAAGGCCCCCGAGGCGTCCCTTGCTCCTGGTACGTACACGGGTACGCAGTACGTTCAGCTTGGGTGCTCCGCCGATGGTGCCGTGATTCGCTATACCACTGATGGTAGCGAGCCTACCGAGGAAAGCCCGGTTTACAGTGGCGAGCAGATAGAGATTGCCTCAAGCATGACCATCAAGGCCCGCTCCTATGCCCAAGGGTATCTTGAAAGCGATGCGGCCGAGTTTACCTATGTCATTGAGGGCGCCGACCCTGAGCCTGGACCAGATCCGGAGCCTACCCCTGAGCCAGACCCCGAGCCTACTCCTGAGCCGGAAGATGGGGGCAGCGATAGTTCCGCTTCCGATGAGTCCAATACCGAGGAAGGCTCTGAATCCTCGGGCGATAGCGAGTCTGGCACCGAGGAAGCCACTCCGGCAACCGGCGATATCCCTGTGGCGCCATTCGCTATGGGAGCGTCCGCTTTCGCCTGCGCGCTTATTGTGCTTGCTCGCCGTCGCGCTTGTAGGTAGATAGAGGAACCGAGGATCCTTCGGTTAGGCGTTGGGCTCATTCGGCCTAGCTTTTGCAGCGGATACTCGTCTATGCGTTGTGCTGTCTTTGCTACGTAAAAGAGCCCCTTTCGGGGCTCTTGGTTTTGTGGCGGAGATGCGTGCGAATCGAACACACCCAAGACGTTCTGCGCGCCTTACAACGGCTTTGAAGGCCGCGGGGGCCACCAGACCCCATTCATCTCCTTGTGCGAATGCCCGAGCTGGGCGTGAAAAGCGGCAAACAGTAAGTTCATGCTGCTTCCTTAACCATAAAGATTGTACCCATAGTTTCGCCGGTCGTTATTGGAAAATTCCTTCCGAGCGTTGTTCCGCTTGCTTTTAAAATCTGGCTTGAGCCAGGCATGATGCATTATTCATCCGAGACTTCTGAAGTCGCCTTCGCGGATGGTGAAGCCGATTTTGTCGAAATGCTCAAGCAGCGGGATGGCGTATTTTCTGCTGGTGCCCATTACATCCTTGAGCTGAGTTGCCGTTGCAGGCCCCTCCTCTTCGATGAAGCGGGCGATTGCTCTTTGAATCTGCTTGATCGCGGACGCGGCGTATAGGGTTTCGGGGCTAAGGCGGAGGATTTGGCCCTCTTCGTCAAGCTTGCGTATCGCCTTGTTGAAGAGGGCGGTGCTAAGCCCCGAATCGGCGCTTAGGCTTGCATAGGGCCGCGGCGAGGCCCCATCGTCAACAAGCAGCCTTAGAACCTTTGCGGCTGCTTCCCGCTCAAGGGCCTTTGCTCCTGCGCCAGCTTCAGCGTGGCTTAATTCCCCTTGGGATTGAACGACTTTGCCTGTGCGTTCCGACTCCTGGAGAAGAAGTTCGTAGGCGCCAGGCTCCATGTTCGGCGCTACGGATTGCTGCAAGGCTGCCTTCGTCATGCCTGTTGACTCGGGGTTGTTTGCGTGGAAGGTGATGAGCTCGCGCTCGATGCGTGATGTGAACTCCATGATGCGCGATGGCTTCATGTAATGGGAGCCGTCCGCGCCTATTTGCGCCACGCGTTTTGCTTTTACAAGCTGCTCGAGCGCGGGCAAGACCAGGGACTCCTCGATACCTGTAAGGCGTGCGAGCTGGGCAGGCGTTAGGGGTTCGCTGGCGAGGTCAAGCTGAATCTCCAACGTTTGGCCGACGTTGCCTGCCTCAAGGGCATCAAGCAAGGCCTGCTCCTGCTCGCTTAGATTGGTGCGACGCCTGGGGTGGCTTGCTAGCACCACGCCGCCCCCGATCACGTGGACGGGGGAGTACGAGCGGATGATGAATTGATCGTGAAGGGATACAGGCAAGGGGTCTTCGAGCCTGATCTGGGCAAGCGCGCTGCAGCCGGGCTTAAGGGCCTCCTGCCCGTTGGCAAGAAGCACGCGCCCTAAAACTTCGCGTGTGCCGTGTGCAACATGGACGCGCGTCCCCGAAACAAGGGGCTTCCCCGTTTTGAAGGGGTCCGCATAGCGAAGGCGGGCATCGAAGCGGGTACTTGCTTCCAAAGTTCCCGGCGTGCAAAGGAAATCGCCAGGTTTTACCTGGTCGAGCTTGATGGCAAGGTTCAGGGCGACGCGATTTCCCGCCGTGGCTTTTTTCGCCGGCTTATCGTGCATCTGTATCTCGCGGATGCGGCAGGGCTTTTCGCCGGGCAGGAGCGTGAGCACGTCGTCGGGCTTCACGGTGCCGCTCCAAAGGGTTCCCGTGACAACCGTGCCGGCGCCTTTGATGGTGAAAGCGCGATCGATAGGCATGCGCACCGAAGGGGATTCCTTTCGCCTCAGAACAGAGCTGGCAGCCTGGTCAATGGCTTTTTTAAGCTCGTCAAGGCCTTCGCCCGTCCGGCTGGACACTTCGATAATAGGGCTTTGCGAAAAGCAACTTGCAGCCAGGCGGTTTGTCACGTCGTCGCGTATGAAGTCAATCCACTCACGGTCGACCAGATCGATTTTCGTAAGGGCAACCACGCAGGAGCCGACGCCCAGAAGCTCAAGAACGGCAACATGCTCGGTCGTTTGAGGCATCCATCCGTCATCCGCTGCGATAACCAACAGGGCGAGGTCGACCCCTGTGGCACCCGAGACCATTTGACGAACGAAGCGCTCATGTCCTGGCACGTCGACCGCGCCCATCTTTCTGCCGCTTGGAAGCGATAGTTGGGCAAAGCCGAGTTCGATGGTGATCCCGCGCTTTTTCTCTTCGGCAAGGCGGTCGGGGTCGGTTCCGGTGAGCGCCTGGACGAGCGATGACTTCCCATGGTCGATATGACCGGCGGTGCCAAGTATCAGATGAGCTTCGCTCATGAGGGGCTCCTTTTCCTTTGGATGTTGGTCGGCGCGTTTGCGCCTTGCTGGGGCGAGTTGGTTCGGCGTGGGTGGCTCAAAGGATGCGCGGGCTGGCTTGAAAGACGCCGACGCGCAAAGAGTGGCTTTAACGTCCCGAGCCTCGCTTTGGGGTTGCTTAGCCCCTGGAGGCTTTTCGGAAGTAGCGCGCAAGGCCCTCGGCGACCACGCTTTCCTCGCCGGGAAGAAGCGTGCGCGGGTCGAACAGGAGCTCGCCTTTGCTCAATCGGTCAACGATGGGGGTTGCCAGGCCTTGGTTGAGGAAGCGATCGCAATCAAGGGCTTCATCCTGGGCAAAGGAGAGCTTCATGCAGAAGGTGGGAATGTCGAACATGGGCAGAGCCCCGCCACCCGCCCGGCTGACCTCGGGAATCACCGAGATGCGAACGCGGGCGCCTTGGCTGCTGCCGTCGCTTTCATCCGCTAGGAGGCTCACCTCGATCTCTTCCTGGTGAAGCTTTTTTGCCGTGAGTGATGCCAAGCCCTCGGCGCGTTCCTTCATTTCCTCAGCGGGGGCGTTCAGCATGGCCAGGGTGGGAATTTCCCGCACGGCCCGCTCGGGGTCCAGATAGATGCGCAGCGTTGCCTCAAGCGCGACAAGCGTCATCTTGTCCAGGCGCAACGCGCGTGCAAGAGGGTTCTTCTTCAGGCGATCGATGAAGCGTTTTTTGCCAACGATGATGCCGGCTTGCGGTCCACCCAAAAGTTTGTCGCCGCTGAATGAGACGATATCGGCTCCTTGCGCCACAACGCTTGCGACGGTGGGCTCGTTGGCCAGGCGGAAGACGTCAAGATCGGCAAGGACGCCCGAGCCAAGGTCTTCGTAGGTGATGATTTCCTGCCCGCCGTTTTCTTGGTGTTTGCGGGCGATATTGCGCAGCTGCTTGCTTGTCACCGATTCGGTGAAGCCGATCATGCGGTAGTTGGAGGTGTGAACCTTGAGGAGCAGAGCGGTGTCGGGGCCGATGGCGCGTTCGTAATCCTCGGGGTGCGTCTTGTTGGTGGTGCCGACCTCGACCATGCGCGCGTTGCTGTAGGCCATGATGTCGGGGATGCGGAACGAGCCTCCGATTTCCACCTCCTCGCCGCGGCTGACAATGGCTTCTTTTCCTTGCGCGAACTCGGATAAGACCATCATCACAGCGGCGGCGTTGTTGTTCACGGCAATGGCGGCCTCAGCCCCGGTGATGGCGCAGATGAGCTGTTCGTAGTGGCTGTGGCGGCTGCCGCGTGCCATGGCTTGGGTGTCGTATTCCAGCGTGGAGTAGCCGCGGGCGACTTCGTTCACGGCTTCGATCGCCGCGGGGGCAAGGGCGCTGCGGCCAAGGTTGGTGTGGATGATCACGCCTGCGGCGTTGATGCAGCGCTTGAGGCTGGGGCTTCCCATAAGACGTAGACGCGCAAGGCAGCGAGAAGCCAGTTCGTCGTGGCTGGTGGCTTCTTCATTTGCGCCTTCGACCAATCGTTCGCGCTCGGCGTCGATTTCATCGCGTACCACTTTGAGGGCAAGCTCGTGGGGGATGCTGCTCCCGAGGAGCTCGAAACCGGGGCTTTCGAATATTTCGTTAACCGAAGGGAGGCCTCGTAGGGCTTCCTGAGCAGGTGAAGATGCCATGAGCGCCTTTCGTTAAACAGCCTTGAGCAGGTCGGACTCAAGGCTTCGGGGTTTTCAAGGCAAATTGTAAGCGCAAAAGTGACATTTAGCCGTGAAAGCCCTTGAAAATGGCTATAATCCCGTTTGAACGCACGCCCTCGAGCGCGATGATTCTGCCATCCGATCGCCTCGTGGGCGTCTGATTCGGGTTCCCCAGCCCTCAAAGCCCCTATCTGCATCCGGGCTTTCTTTTCTGCAGCCGCCCATGAGCGGCATTTCCTGTTGTTGGCGTGCCTTTGCGTTCCCCTCCCGTTTTTTGCGCATCGGCATGTCTAATCCCCCTAAGGAGTAGAAATGGACTCTACTAAGAAAGAGCACATCATTTTGGCCGTGGGCGGCGTGATTGCCGCCATCGTCGCCATTCTTCTAGCCTCGAATGGCAACCCCGGCAACATGGCGATCTGCATTGCCTGTTTTGTGCGCGATACTGCTGGCGCCATGAAGTTGCAGACCACCGAGACCGTTCAGTACCTGCGCCCTGAAATCGTGGGCATCATCGTCGGCGCTTGCATCATGTCCTTCGTCGGTAAGGAGTTCAAGGCTCAGGCCGGCTCGTCCCCGTTCACCCGTTTCATCTTGGGCTTCATCGTTATGATCGGTTGCTTGATCTTCCTTGGCTGCCCGCTTCGCATGGTTTTGCGCATGGCCGGCGGCGACCTGAACGCATGGGTTGCCCTTATCGGCTTTGCCGCAGGCATTGGCACAGGCGTGCTGTTCTTGAAGAACGGCTTCACGCTGGGCAAGGCCGAAACCCTGAAAAAGGCCGAGGGCTTGGCCCTGCCTGTCGTCGTGATCGCCCTGTTCATCCTGAGCATCACCACCACGGTCTTCGCCGTTTCGCAGTCCGGCCCTGGCAGCATGCATGCTCCCGTGGTGCTTTCCATCATCGGCGGCATCGCCTTCGGCCTTGTGGCTCAGCGTACGCGCCTGTGCTTCGCTGGTGGCTTGCGCGACGTCTTCCTGGTGCGTGATGGCTGGGGACTTTTGGTCATCGGCATCGTGTTCGCGGGCGTTTTGGTTTACAACGTGGCATCGGGCCACTTCAACCTTAGCTTCGCCGATCAGCCCATCGCCCATACCGAGGCCTTGTGGAACATCTTGGGCATGTACGTGGTTGGCTTTGGCGCCACGCTGCTGGGCGGCTGCCCCCTTCGTCAGTTGGTGCTTGCCGGCTCCGGCAACGGCGACGCTGCCGTGACCTTCGTCGGCCTGCTTGTTGGCGCGGCCTTTGCGCACAACTTCGGCATCGCCTCGAGCGCTAACGGCACCACGGAAGCCGGTCAGATTGCCACGGTGGTCTGCATCGTTGTCCTGTTCGTCATCGCGCTCGTGAATCTGAAGCGCTCGCATTCCTAAGCGTGGTTTTATGGTTCGTATAGACGCAAAGGGGCTCTCGTGCCCCCAGCCCTTGATGATGGTTCAGGAGGCTTTGAAGAAGAACCCTGGCGAACAGGTGCTTGTTGAGGTTGACAGCGCATCCCCGCGCGACAACATCCTGCGTCTGGCTCGCCGTAAGAAGCTTTCTTCCTCGGTAGTCGAGAGCGATGGCGTGTTCACCATCACCATCGGCTAGGAGGGCCTGTCCTGTTGAGGAGACCGTTGGGGCTATAGGCGCCATAGGCTCCTTGAGGGGTTGGCTCCGCTGAGCTTCGGAGGCGTTGTCGCATGTTGTGCATGCGGCAACGCCTCCGCGCATGTCTTTTTTAGCGAGGCTTGTCGCTTCGTCTGTTTTCGCCGGCCATTAAGAAGATAAGCTGTTCCTTATGATCATAGTTGCATTCCATACCACTGCCGACGCCTTCGGTTTTGAAGAGGTGGCGAAGCGCAAGGGCCTTCCCGGACGCCTGGGCACTATACCGCGCACCATCTCGGCCGGCTGCGGTTTTGCATGGCTTGCGCCGGTTGAAACTCGGAGTCGCATAGAAGACTTCCTGCGTGAGCAGCACCTTGAGTGCGAAGGGGTTTACGAGCAATGAGGACTTTGATCTATTTCGACAATGCAGCTACGACCATGCAGAAGCCGTCGGCGGTGGCCGATGCCGTGGTGCGTGGCATGCAGACTTTCGGCGGCGTGGGGCGTGGCGTTCATCCTGCCTCGCTCGCTGCGGGAAGGGCCGTCTTCGATGCGCGCAGGCAGGTGGCTAATTTGCTGGGCGCCCCATCGGCCTCCTGCGTTTCCTTTGCGCTGAACGCCACCATGGCGTTGAACATCGCCTTGCAGGGCTTGGCTGAGCCGGGCTGCACCTTGCTTACCACGGCCGCATCGCACAATTCGGTTCTGCGTCCTTTGTTCCGCTTGCGCGATGAGCTGGGCTGCACCATTAAGATTGCGCCCATAAACCCTGATGGCAGCCTTGATTTTAAGGCGTATGAGCGCATGCTCGCCGAAGGTGAGGTGCGCTACGTGGCGGCAACTCATGCGTCCAACCTTACGGGCGATGTGTACGACGTTGCCCGCATGGCGCGTTTAGCCCATGACTACGGCGCCTTGTTCGTCCTGGACGCCGCGCAAACGGCGGGCGCCATTCCGTTGTCGCAGGAGGAAATCGGCGCGGACGTGCTGTGCTTCACGGGTCATAAAAGCTTGTTCGGCCCGCAGGGCACGGGCGGCTTGTGCGTCGTCCCTCATCTTGAGGTTCGCCCGTTGGTGGAAGGCGGCTCGGGTACTCACACTTACGATGAGCGCCATCCGCTCTTCATGCCCGAGGCGCTCGAGGCGGGCACCGTCAACGCCCATGGGCTTGCTGGTTTGGCGGCAGGCGTGGGTTTCATCGAAGAAGAGGGCGTAGCCGTTATCCATGAAAAAGTGGCCATGCTCACCAGCGCATTCGAGGAAGGCGCGCAATCGATCGAAGGTCTGCGCGTTCTGGGCGGTCATGGCGGCATTGGGCGCACCGGTGTTGTTGCCGTGGATGTTGAAGATGTCGATGCGGCGCTTCTGGGTGATGCCTTGGCGCGCGATTTCTGTATATGCACCCGTGCGGGAGCGCATTGCGCGCCGCTGATGCATCGTTCCTTGGGAACAGAGGATAAGGGCGCGGTGCGCTTTAGCTTCTCGTACTTCAACACCGAAGAAGAAATAGAGAAAGGGATTCATGCCCTGAAGGAAAGCGTGAAAGCGCTTCGTTGATTGAACTTGAATGCGAACGTAACGGAAAGGTATAAACCATGAAAGAGCTTGATGCACGTGGGCTGCAATGCCCAAAACCCCTGATGATGACCAAGAAAGAATTGGATTCGGGTTGCGGTGACCTTACCGTTAAAGTAAGCAACGAAGCGGCGGTTTCCAATCTTTCCCATTTGGCCAAGCGCATGGGCCGCGAGATTTCCGTCACCCAGAAGGAAGACTACTGGGACGTGTGCTTCGGAGGCGGCGAGCAGACCGAGGCGGGTGCATCCATTGCCTGTGAGTGCTTGGTGAAGGAGCCCTACGCCGTGTTTGTCGGCAAAGATCACGTGGGCGAAGGCGATGAAGCCTTGGGCAAGAACCTGATGAAAATGGCTCTGTACACCCTTTCCGAATCGGGAAATCCGCCCGCTCATCTGCTGTTCATGAACAGTGGCGTGAAGTTGGTCGCTGGTGGCAATCAGGCGGTCGTCGACAGCGTGAGCTCGCTTGTTGCCCAAGGGACCGAGGTGCTGGTGTGCGGTACCTGCCTTGATTTCTACGGGTTGAAGGATGAGCTTGCCGTGGGCGAGTTATCCAATATGTACGACATTCTGGGTCGCATGCAGGAGTCTTCCAAGACCATCACGCTGTAGTCATAGCCGAGAGCTGTCTGCTTGTTCGGGGCACTGGATAACCAAGCTGCTGGTTGATAAGCCTGGAAGCGGGGTACCGATGTGAACCGCCTCCCATTTCTCGTGTTCAAGAAATGGGAGGCGGTTTAATGTTGTTCGGTATCTCGCGCTATCATTTGCGGCTAATTGCCGTCCACGAAGGATATGCAGCCGCCCCTTCCTTCGGTGATGGTGCCGATGCGCGCCGGCTTGCGTCCTGCCAAGCGTTCGAACTCCGCTTCGAAGACCGTGGCTTGCTCAGGAGGAATGGCGGCAAGAATGCCGCCCGATGTCTGCGGATCGCAGACGACACCCAGACGATTGTCGAACTCCTCGTCGTCGAGCGTGCCTTGCACCATGAAAGGCTCCAAGTCGTCCATGATGGAGAAGGTGCGCCCTGGGCGGCAGTAGTCGCAGGAAAGCTG
>CAVBOO010000022.1:0-8381 GCA_963597045.1 bacterium
CCGTGGTAGTGGCACCAGCAGCAGCGCCCATGACCGTGGTGGGCATGGAGGAAACATCGCCGATGTTCACCGGGCGGCCAGCCAAGTAATCGTTCAAGGCATGGCGCATCTCGGATGCGTCGGTGAAGCGGTTGGAAGGATCCTTTTCCAGGGCCTTCATGATGATGAGCTCGAGCGTTGGGTCGATGTTGGGATTGACCGACGAAGGAGGCGCAGGAATCTCGTTGACCTGCTTGACGGCGACGCTCACGGCATCCTGACCCTCGAAGGGCAGTTTGCCGGTAACAGCCTCGTACATAACGATGCCGAGCGAGTAGATGTCGCTCGCGGCGCCAAGCTCTTTGCCCTGTGCCTGCTCGGGCGAAACGTAATGGGCGGTTCCAAGAACGGTGGAGGTTTGCGAGAGGCCGGCGTCGCCCGCGCGAGCGATGCCGAAGTCCATGACCTTGATGTTGCCATCAGGCTGGATCATGATGTTCTGCGGCTTGATGTCGCGATGGATGATGCTCGCCGCATGCGCGACCGACAGAGCCTGCGCAACCTGCGAGCCGATTTCGGCAACCTTGCGCTGATTGACCGCGCCACGCTCTTGAATGGCGGTTTTAAGATCGGTGCCGCGCAGGAATTCCATGACGATGTAGTAGGTTTCGCCGTCGAGGCCCCAGTCGTAAATGCTCACGATGTAGGGACTCTGAAGACGCGCAGCCGATGCGGCCTCCAGACGGAAGCGCTTGGTGAAGGTTTCATCCGCGGCGTACTGGGGCAGCATGACTTTGACGGCGACCATACGACCCAGGACCTTGTCCTGTGCACGGTACACCTCGGCCATTCCGCCGATACCAACGCGTTCGGTTATTTCGTATCGGTCGTTTAAGACCCTTCCTACCATGCTTCCTGCCACGTCAAAACTCCTTTTGAAACCTACAGCGCGAACCCTGCCTCCAGTGGTCACGCTAGCATAACCTAACTATATAGTTCTTCACGCAATTTCTAGAGCGCGTTTTGCTCTTCCAATGCCGTCTTCATAACTTGATTCGAGCGTGCGGCAGCCACTCCCGAACCGCTTTCCTCGAGCACGATGGCGATGACCATCTTGCAGTCCGAGCTGGGGCCCATTCCGACAAACCAGCTGTCGTCCTTGGATTTGCCCGTTTCGGCCGTGCCCGTCTTGCCGGCAATGGTGGTGCCGCTGATCTGCGCGGCGTGGCCGGTGCCGTTCTCCACCACGCCCTCAAGGACCTTCTTCACGCGGTTGGCGGTCTCGGCCGAGCATGCCTTGGCGTAGGCCTGCGTCGTCGCCGTCCAGCTGCACTCACCGGTGGGGCTGTAAATGCTGTCCACCAGGTGGGGCTGCTGGATCACGCCATCGTTGGCGATGGCCGAGCCAACCATGGCCATCTGCAGGACAGTGGTTTGCGGGCCGGCGGGGCTGGTGTGCTCGCCTACCGGCATGCCGCATGCCGCCCAAGCGGTTTCCCACTCGGTCATCTCGCTGTAATCGGGCATGAGCGACTTGGCCAAGGGCAACTCGAAATCGAGTGCGTCGTTGAAGCCGAAGGCCTCGGAGCCCTCAACCAGCTTTTGCGGGCCGATCTTGGCGCCCAGCTGACCGAACACGGTGTTGGACGAAAGCTCGGTAGCGCGAGCCAGCGTGATCTCGCCGTAGGAGGTCTTGTGCATGTTGGTGACTTCCGCGTTGCCGATGTCCATGCTGCCAGGCGAATTGAACTTGGTGTCCTCGGAGGCCGTGTTGTTCTCGAACGCGGTGGCCAAGGAAACGATCTTGAAGGTCGAGCCCGGGGTGTAGAGCGCCTGGGTGGCGCGGTTGTAGAGCGAGGAATCGGAGTTGCTCGAAAGGAGCGATTCAACATCGTTGTTGGAGTAGGTCGGCGACGAAGCCATGGCAAGCACCGCACCGGTTTCAGGGTCCATGACCACACAGGCGCCCTTGTAGCCATCGAGCGCCCTTTCGGCGGCCTTCTGGATCTTGGAGTTGATGGTCAGCTTGACGTCGTTGCCCGCGGTGGTGTTGCCCGTCGCATTGTTTATGACGTCCATCCAGCTTGAGAAGTTGCTCTCGCCCTTCAAGGTGTCGTTGCAGGCAGCCTCGATTCCGGCGGTGCCGTAGGTCTGCGATGCGTAGCCAACCACGTGCGAGGCCAGCGTGCCGGCAGGGTACTCACGCTTGTAGGTGCCGTCCTTCTGCAAAACGCTCTTGGCCAAGACCACGCCGTCCTCGGTGCTGATGGTGCCGCGCTCGGTCTTGGATTCCTTGGCAAGCGTGTGGTTGTTGCCCGACATGTTCTGATAATTAGACGCGTTGACCACCATGACCATGGTCAGGTTGGCGATGAGCGCCGCCATCATCAGGGCGAAGGCCACCATCACTGCGGTGATGCGCCTGCCCAGCGACACGCGCCCCAAGACACCTGTAGCGTCGGCCTCGAGGGCCTGGCTATGCTTGCCGCCGATGGTGGCAAACTGGGTGGTCGCGGAAATAAGCTCGGCCTTGCTCCCCTGGCTTTCGTCACCGCAGCGCAAAAGCAAACCGACGATGATGAAGCTCGCGAGCAAAGAAGAACCGCCCTGGCTGACGAAGGGCAAGGTCAAACCCGTAAGAGGAATGAAGCCCGTAACGCCGCCGACGATGATGAAAGCCTGCACGACGATGATGGCGGTAACACCCACGGCGATGAAGGAGCTGACGTCGGACTTGGCGCGCGAAGCGCTTACCATGCCGCGGATAGCGAAGCACAGATACAAGAGCAAAAGGCCCGATGCGCCGAGCAAGCCCGTTTCCTCACCGATGCAGGCGAAGATGAAGTCGGACTCGACGATGGGGATCTTCTCGGCCATACCCGAACCGATGCCCACGCCGAACAAGCCGCCGTCGGCCAGCGAGTAGAGCGACTGCACCAGCTGATAGCCCTTGTTGGTGGGGTCGCTGAAGGGGTTGAGCCAAATATCGACGCGCGTTTGAACATGCGAGAATGTGTAGTAGCAAACCACGAAGCCCAGGGAAACGAAGGCTAAGCCCACAACCAGGTAAAGCTTGCGCCCCGACGCAACGTAGAGCATGGCCAAAAACACCAAGAACACCACGATTGCGGAGCCCAGGTCCTTCTCGAAGACGACGATGAGCATCGAGATGGCCCACATGATGAGCAGGGGCAAAAGAGTGGGCAAATCGGGCAGGCTCAAGGGACCGACTTTACGGGTCGACGTGGACAAAAGCTCACGGTTTTGCGCCAAGTAGCTTGCCAAGAACAGCACGATCAGAATCTTGGCGATCTCGCCCGGCTGGAAGCTGAAGCCGCCGACGGAAAGCCAGATGCGGCTGCCGTACTGCTCGGAACCGATGCCCGGGAGCAAAGGCGAAAGCAAAAGCAAGCAGCCGAAGATCATCAGCGTGTATTTATAGTTGGCCACCTTGTCCAGATTGCGTAGGACCACCAAGGTGATAACCATGAAGATGACACCCACGAAAAGCCAGATGATCTGGCGTGATGCAAGGTTCGGGTCGAGCCTGGTGATGAAGGCGATGCCGATGCCCGAAAGAGCAAACGCGATGGGCAGGATGGCCGGGTCGGCGCCGGGGGCTAGCTTTCGAATGGCAAGGTGAGCCACCACGAAGCAGGCGAACATGCCAGCCGGCACGCCCAGGTTCTGCCAACCCAGGCTCTCGCCGCTGTTCAGGGCCACCATGATGAAAAGCAGGATGACCAAAGGCGCCGCGATGCAAAGCAGCGCCAGCTCTATGTTGCGGCGCGTCATTGATTGGCCCCCTCGGTGCTCGAGGTGGTGCCAGATGCGGAACCTGTACTGCTCGCTGTTGCGGTGGAGCCGCTGGCGGAGATGGAGCCCGTACCCGCGGCGGTGCTGTTGCCCGCATTGGTGCCGGCAGCGGTGGTGGCGTTGCCTGCGGTAGCGCCGGTTGAGCTTGCAGAGGTGCTCGTGCCCGCGGCGGCATCGGTACCAGTGGTATCGGTGCCAGCGGCCTGCGTCGAGGCATTCGCGGCGGCTATTTCCTCCTGATAGGCCTGCACAAGGCGCTGGGCTTCCTCAACGTTGTCGACACGCATGTTGTCGCTGATGCGCGCGGCAACGCCCGGCTGCACCTTCTTCAAGTCCTCGAAGTTCACCTGCGAGACTTCTTCAACGCTGGAAAGCTGCATGCCCAGGAACTCATCAGGGATACCCCGGTAGATGGTTACCTTGTCGTCTTGCACGCCAAGGTAGGCGGAATTGCTGATGTATTGCTGCGCGCCCACGAAGGCACCGGCGATCGCCAAGATCACAAGCGCAATCAGGATGCCCATCCAAATGCGGGACCTCTTGATGGCGCGGCGCTGCTTAGCCTTGGCCTTGCCCTCGATATCGATGACGATGGTGGTGATGTTGTCGTAACCGCCGGCGTTGCGCGCGGCGCCCACCAGCATGTCGGCGCAGGTCTGCGGGTCGGGAACATCGCGTAGGATGTCCTCGATCTGATAATCGTCGAGCATGGCGTTAAGGCCATCGGAGCACAGAAGAAGACGATCGCCCGAAGCCAGGTTGAGCTCGTAGATGTCGGGCTTCATGTAGGGGTCGGAGCCGATGGCACGCGTGATCACCGAACGATTGGGATGGAAACGCGCCTCGGCCTCGGTGATCTGGCCCGACTCGATAAGATCGGCCATCAGGCTGTGGTCGCGCGTGAGCTGCTGAATGCGCCCGTTGTGCAGAAGGTAAGCACGCGAGTCGCCCACCTGGGCGATCATCACGCGCTCGCCCGTCACCTTGGCGGCGGTCATGGTGGTGCCCATGCCCTCGCGGCCTATGCCTTGGCGTGGTGCCTTGATGACGTTGAGGTTGGCCGCCTCAACGGCGGCGATCATGCCCTGGGCGTCCTTGATGGAATCGGCCTGATTCTCCATCGTGCGGATGGCCATCTCGGAAGCGACTTCGCCCGCCTCGTGGCCGCCCATGCCGTCGCATACGACGAACAGCGGCGGAGCAACGAGCAAGCTGTCCTCGTTGTGCTCGCGCACCAAGCCCACGTCGGTGCGTGAACCGAAGCTTCGATAAGAAACCGCGCCCTGAGGTGCGGTGATGTTTGCAGGAATGCCCATTATTCGAACCTCACTCGCATGGTCACATCGCCAACCATGACGCGGTCGCCGCTGTGCAGGGCCGTGGGCTCCTGGATGAAGACATTGTTAACCGCGGTGCCGTTGAGCGAGCCCAGGTCCTCAACGAAGAGGTTCTGGCCCATCAGCGTGAAGCGGGCATGGCGCGAGGACACGTAATCGGCGCCGATGACGATGTCGGAACCGGGGCTTCGACCAACGACCACGGGACCGCGCACGGCCAGGTTGACGCCGCGCAGTTCCTTTGGGCCCTTTTCGACCGCGACGGTCCAACTGCGATCCTTCTTGCGCTGACCGCGCACCAGCCCGATTCCCGTTTTCATGATCGCAAACAGGAACAGGTACAGAAGAACGACGAAAAGAAGTCGACCGATAAGCAGGATGATGTCAATCAAAAGGGGTCCTTAGGGTTGGTTTCGCTGTTGTGTTTAAGGCGCCCGCCTGGGGGTTTAGTTGTAGGTAAAAAGGAAGGTCGTGGTGCCCACGGTGATGCGATCGCCCTCGTTCAAGATGGCGGACGCGATATGGCGGCCGTTGACCAAAGTGCCGTTGGTGGAACCCAGGTCGGCAACCTTCCACAAGGAAGCGGACTCGCGGCGAACCTCGGCATGGGTGCGGCTGACGTTGAGGTCGTCAAGCACGATGTCGCTGGTGATAGCGCGGCCGAGCATGGTTGCCTCGTTGGTGAGCGCGAAGGAACGGTTGGTGTTCAGGTTGACCAGACGCGGGGTGCTGGGCTGAGCGGCGCCCTGGGCGCGCCCGGCGAAAGCGGTGGTCTGGGGCATAACGGGCTCGGCAACGGATGCGCCTGCGCCGGCCGCGTAGAGCTCGGCGTCCTCGGACATCACGTCGATGCCGGTGCTGCGGTAGCCGCCCTGAGGAGCAGGGTTGGGAACAACGGGCGCAGCCACGGGTGCGGGAGCGGGCGCCGGGGCAGGTGCGGCAGCCGGAGCGGCACCGGCAAGACCGTAGCGCTCCATCTCCTCTTGACGAAGCTGGTCGACGATGTGGCGGGCAACGCATTCGGCGATGATGTCGAACTTGCCGTGCTTCAGATCGTCGTCAACGATGAAGCGAACGAGCGGCTTGCCGTCCATGGCCAGGCCGGCCTTCTGGGCAGCGCCCTGCAGATAGGTTTCGGTTTCACCGGCGAGCGTCGGGTAGTAACCGAAGAGGCGCTCGTCGTCATCGGGGTTTACCAACACGGTGTAGAGCGTGGGAGCGAATTCCTTGCCGGCACCGACCATCTTTTCGCGGCGCATCTGCTTTTCGGCCTTTTTCGCAATCTGAACAGGCGAGATGGGAGCATCGAACAGCTTTTCGTTCATTCCGTCGAAGCCGTCCTCAACTTTGTTCTCAAAACGCGAGAAGAGTCCCATTTAAGTCGCTCCTTACTGTTGGTCGCATATAGTCTGATTCATTTTGCCACAGCATGTGCAATGTGTGGTGGAATCATGTTGTTTTTCACTTCTTCGTCAAATATGGCGCCCAAGATGGCTTTTCGCCGCTCAGGGCTTCGCTTTGGGTTTCGCCTGATGCCTGGCTAGAGCTTCATTAAAAGTAAGTTTTTGAAATTAGGGCTTGCGCGCGGGGTGTGATTCACGTAAAGTAACTCGTGCACTTTTGCTGCACATATGCGGGTGTGGCGGAATTGGCAGACGCGTACGGTTCAGGTCCGTATGAAGGCAACTTCATGAAGGTTCAAGTCCTTTCACCCGCACCATTTGAATTGCAGGGCTCCCATCGGGGGCCTTTTCTTATTATCTTTTCGTCCTTTTGCAGCCGCATTAATTGACACGCGCGCGGGTGCGGGTAGAGTTGATGGTCAAGGTCGATTTTCAGCTACGGCTGGCCAACAAACCCTGGTTTTATCGCTCGCCCAAAGGCGAATACGCGGTTTCATTGAAGCCCGGTGCGGCGCCCCAGCTTGCAGCCCTAAACCGACGCATCATCGATACCTCTTTGACAGGAGTGCACATGCGCAATATCCATTGCCTCAACAACATCTCGCCTTACGGCACCGATCTGCTCACCGATTCCTACGCTCTTACCGACGACATCGATTCCGCCGACGGCATTCTTGTTCGCTCCGCTGCCATGCACGACATGCAGTTCTCCCCCAAGCTCGAGGCCATCGCCCGCGCAGGCGCCGGCGTGAACAACATCCCGCTGGATCGCTGCGCTGAAGAGGGCATCGTCGTCTTCAACACCCCCGGCGCCAACGCCAACGCCGTCAAGGAGCTCGTGCTGGCAAGCCTTCTGCTTGGCAGCCGCGACATCATCGGCGGCATCGACTGGTGCCGCGAGAACGCCTCCGATCCCAACATCGCCAAGTCCGTTGAAAAGGCTAAAAAGCAGTTTGCCGGCCGCGAGATCCAGGGCAAGAAGCTCGGCGTCATCGGCCTGGGCGCAATCGGCGGCATGGTTGCCCGCGCGGCGCTCGACCTTGGCATGCAGGTCGTCGGCTACGATCCCGGCCTGCGCATCGAGCGCGCGATGAGCCTGCCCAGCAAGCTTACCTACGTTACCGATCTGATGCAGATCGCTCGCACCTGCGATTACATCACCATTCACGTTCCCGCCATTCCTCCCACGATCGGCATGATCAACGCCGAGTTCTGCGAGTCGATGAAGCAGGGTTCGGTGTTCCTGAACTTTTCTCGCGACACGCTGGTCGACCTTTCCGCAATGGCCCAGGCTACCAAGGAAGGCCGTGTTGCCAAGTACATCACCGACTTCGCAACCCCCGAGACCATGACCATGGAAAACGTCATCGTGCTTCCCCACCTGGGCGCCTCCACCGCCGAGGCCGAGGACAACTGCGCGATGATGGCCGTCCGCCAGATCATGGACTACCTGGACAACGGCAACATCGTCAATTCCGTTAACTACCCTGCGCTTTCCATGGGCGCCGTTCCCGCCGAAGGCGGCCGCCTGGCGGTTCTACACAAGAACGTGCCCAACACGATCGCCGACATCTCCGCGGCCATCTCTGGTGCAGGCGTAAGCATCATCACCCTCAACAACCAGACCCGCGGCGAGGTTGCCTACACGCTCGTCGACGTTGACAAGGAAGGTGCCACCGCAGCCGCCGATGCCGTTGCCGCACTCGAGGGCGTCTACCGCGTCCGCGTGGTGAAATAGCGCTCGTTCCGCTTCCGGGCGGGGTTTCTGGTGCTGCCCGCGGAGGGCCGAACTCCGGGTGCCGCCCGTGCCGCTTCCGGCGTGTTCCTTACGGGTGCCGCCCGTTAC
>CAVBOO010000022.1:8536-9914 GCA_963597045.1 bacterium
AAGTCCCACCCGTGAGCCCGTTAAGACGGGTGCAAATGGTCAAAAGTCCCCTCCGCGAGTCGTCAAATCCAAAAAACAGACCCGTTTTGGTCAGAAGTCCGCTCTGGGGGTAGATTTTGGGGGGTGAAAACTGGCTCAGAGACGAGATTTCAGGGAAAGCCTGAAAATGCGTAGCTCGCTGACCTGGGCTTTTGCTAATAGCCACTCAGGCTGACAACCCCAATGGTCAAAACTCTTACCCCGGGGTAGAGGTTATGACCATTGGGTATCCCTTTTCGAGCTTCCGCGACAAGGGGGCGCTGCTGCCTGGCCCGGCTCCACTAACACGTTGAAGCCCTTTCGAGCTTCTGCGCAAGCATGCCAAGATTGCTGCAAGCTAGCAGCCCAGAAGGCGCCGGGCATGAGCGAAACTCAGCTCAAACACGCCAAACTTACTAGGCCGAGTAGCGCTTAGAAGCCGGCGGCGCGGACAGCGGTTACCAACTGGTTGACCGCCTCTTGAATGTTGGAGCCTTCGACGTCCACCGTGATGTCGGCATATTTTTCATACAGCGGAGATCGCTCTTCAAAGAGAAGGCGCAGGTCGTTGCCGATGCCTTCCTTCATAACCACGCCGCGTTCGTGCAGGCTGCCCAGGCGCTTCTCGAGTTCGACATACGGCACCTTAATGAACACAAGCTTGCCGATGCCCCCAAGATGCTCCATCGCCTCTGGGGAATACACCGCCGAGCCACCGGTCGAGATGACCGTACGCTTGCAATCGATACCCGACAAAACGCGATTCTCCACCGCAAGGAAACCGTCCGTGCCCTCAAGATCGATGATTTGCTGCAGGGTACGACCCTCATACTTCTGAATAAGCAGATCGCAGTCCAGGAAATCGTAGCCGAGCACCTTGGCCAGAACCACGCCCAAAGTGGACTTGCCGGCGCCGGGCATACCTATCAAAACGATGTTGTCGGACATTCGTCCCTCCCAAACTGGATCAGGCCAAAAATCTCGCCTCGCATAAAAACCAACGAAGCAAACGCGCTGTCGCTCATGCGACGATTCGAAGTATCACGAATTCTAACAGCTTGGCCTAGCTATGCCGTTTCGGCGCGATGAATTCAACGCGCACCTGAGGCGAAACGTACTTGCGCGCCGCGGAGAGACGATAGCCCCAATGAACACTTTGTGGCCGCGAACCGCCCAGCCCCGCTTAGGCGCCGCGCCCAGCAATCGCCAAGGCCACCTCGGGCACCCCGTACTTACCGGGCGCCACCACCACCGCTGAAGTCTCATCTCTCTGCAGGAGCCTACAGGTTTAGCAGACGATACCTCCTACGCTAAAGCCGCCCCGTTTAGTGGGAGGGCACCGCATCTACCGAGGTTATGG
>CAVBOO010000023.1:0-9795 GCA_963597045.1 bacterium
ACGCCGGCGCCCGCTTTGCCACCGGTGCCTACCTTGCCTTTACGAGCCCCTACGACACCATGGCAAAGCAGGCCTACGAGCACCTGCTTGCAGAAGCGTTGAAATCAAACGCGAAAATCGTCGCGAGCGACATCGTTCACAGCTTCGACCGCGCCGAAAACAAAGCCTGCGACCTTGCCCGCAAAGCTTACGCGCAGGCAACGGCACGCATGCGCGTAGCCGACCACCCCGAGCTCCTGTATTCCTGCATACCCTGGAATCACCTGTTCAAACGCTCGTTCTACGAAGAGCAGGGCCTCGGCTGGCCAGAAGACGCCACCTTCGAAGACGGTCGCCTTATGACAAAGGCTCTTTTTGCCGCAGGCGATATCAGCTACCTGCCGGAGCCGGTATTTATATGGCGCAAGCGCAATCGCAGCTATGCCTCAATCGAGCGCCAAGCAGATCAGGTCCAAGCATTCATTAACAAGCTGAAGCTGCTCAAGGCAACCGACCAAGAACTTGCCAATCTAGGCGCAAGCCAGCAAATCCTCGAGCTCAACGGCTTCAAGCGCCTTGATGCCGATCTGCGCTCCGACTTGCTGCAACTAACCTCAGCCTCCGGCGAAGGCCAAGCTGCCGCGGCTCAGGCGCTTTCTTCCTACCTGCAAACAATCCCTGAAAAATCTTTCGCGACTCTGCGCGCCATCGAGCGCATGAAGTACCACTACGCCGCAACGGGCCGCTTCGACCAGCTGGTGGCCCTGCGCGAATACGAGCTGGGCGACTACAAGCTGCTTGAAATTTCGCGCGACAGCCAAGGCGACTACGTGGGCGCTTTCCCCTTCACCGACCTGGACGCCAGCTTCTTCATCATGACCGAAGGCCTTAAGCACTCGGGCTTAAGCACCAACATCAACGGCATGAAACTTGAGGAGGGCGCGCTTAAAATCACCGGGCAGGTGTACCCCTACCGCATCCCCGCACCCAGCGAGGATGGCCTAAACCTTGTTGCCGAACTGGTTTCCTTCGCCGACGGCAGCACCACCAAGCTCAACATCGCCCTCAAAAAGAGCAAAAAAGGAAACATGCACACTCAAAAGCCCCAACGGCGGTGAGCTCACACTCAGCCAGCCTTTCCGCAGCTACACCCTGCTCATCGACTTTGCTCTGCTGCAAAGCTTAGACACAGGCGACTACCGAGTTCGTGCGCACTGCTCGATCCCCTGGCTTGAATTCAAGGCCTTCGAGCTGGGTAAGCCCTTGGCAAACAAGAACATCCAGCCCATTGAATTCGCTGTTGACAACGCAAAAATCACGGCACACTTCGGCCTGAGCAACGAGTTTGTGCTTTCCGTTCAAAAATAGCTCGCGCCACGCCGCCGCTTAAACGCCCTTTGCCTGCAAAGCCTGCACTGCGTAGTATTATTACCAAGATTCACGTAGATAAGAATCGCAGCGCTTGCGCACAAGGAGCCCGCATGAACAGGCAGCAAAAATTCCTGAATACCTTGCTTGAAGAGATTCACGAGATTTGCGTCAAAAACGACATCACCTACTACATTGCGGGCGGCACGCTTATCGGCGCGCTACGTCACGAAGGCTTTTTGCCCTGGGACGACGACGCCGACGTGTTCATGACAGAGGCCGAGTTCAACAAATTCGTCGAAGCCTGCAAAACCGACCTCCCCCCCAACCGCGCGCTGCGCACCCCGACCGACCTCACCTACAACAACGCGCTGCCTCGCTACGTTTCCACCGACACCACTTCATACCACTCCTACCAGATCCTCGACCGCGACGACGTAGCGGGCGAGGTTATCGATGTTTTCGTGCTTTATCCCATCAGCGGCAAAAACCTTGAGGAGACCGTTGCAGCCTACACGCACGACACCTTGCTGTACTCGGAGCTCATCAATTACTCGGCAACCCACGGGCGCCGTTACGACTTGCCTGCTGCCGACTTGAAGGAAATGCTCGATTACCAGGAAAAACACGGCAAAAAAGCAGCGCGCCAACTTATGGAGAACCGCCTGGCTAAATACGTCGACCCCAAGGGCGAGTACTACATAATGCGCTGGTGCGGCATTCCCCTAGTCTACGAAAAGCAGTGGTTCGACGAAGTCGAGATCGTAAAATACGAGGACATCGAGGTGATGGCTCCCACCACCTCGAATATGTACCTGACCGCGCATTACGGCGACGAGTGGAGCTACCTGCCCCCTGCCGCCGAAGAAGGAGTCCACCGCACCACCGGCTCGCTCGACTTTCCCTACACCGAAGCGCTGCAGTACTTCACGGACAATTACGACTTCAAGGAAATTTACGACGCGCAATACAAGCGCAAGCTCATCATGTTGGAATCGACCCCACGCATGCACAGGCTGGTGGACCATCGCCACAAGCTTCGCGGCACGCTTGCGAAACTTGAGCTGGATCGAGCCATCGCTGCCGACCCTGAAGGCTATCGTGCTGCCGTTGCCGCGCATGACGGCAAGGCACTTGCCCCCTTCTTCACGCATTATTTTGCCTGGCAGCTTGCGCGCGTGACCATCGGCCGCGACGACTGGAACGGCGCCTGGCGCTGGTTCAACCCCTTACTCGGCCCCATCGACGACGAAACCTTCCAGGCGGCCGTAGAGGCGCTGCTGTTCACCGAACGCATCGGCATGGCCTGGCGTCTCTTGTTCATCAAAGAAAAGCAAGACGGCCTAGCGCCAGGGCTCGAAACCCTGAAACACGACATCCTTTCCTTCCGCAGGTCGGTCAACCTGTTCCAAGCCCGCAAGCTAGAGGAAGGCCAGGCGATCCTGAACGAGCTCCTTGGCCGCTACCCCGAGGTGCCCGGCTTCAAGAAGCTCCAGGTTTGCTACCTTGACCGCGCCTACCAAACCGATGGGCAGGAAAGCTCCTTCGAGGCACTTATCGCATACGTCGAGGAATGCCTGAAATCCGCGCCCGAAGATGGTTTCTACCTTAAGTACCGCGCCGACAGGCTAAGCCACGGCGGCGATGAAGAGGCGGCTTTGGCCCTGTACAAGCAGGCGGCGGAGCTCACCTTCAACGGCATGACTCTGCTCGACATCAAGAAGAAGACCGGCTACATCCCCACCCACCAGCAAGGGCGCGGCGAGCACAATCCGGCGAAAAACCGCCTGAACACCAGCGATACCTACGAGGGCGCTCCGCAGCGACTCGAGGCAGACGGCACACCTAAGGGCAACGACCTGCAGCTTGCCCTGTTCGACCTGCTGTGCGAGCTTACGAGCTACCTTGACGAGCACAACCTGGATTACGTGCTTGATAACACCCTGTGCCGCGATCTGTTCGGCTTCGGCATGCTACCCAAGAACATGAGCACCTTCATCGTCTACATGAAGGCCGATTCGCTTCTTGCGTTTATTCGCCAGTTCAACGCCAAGCCCTGGAAGGGCCGCACACTTGAGCACATGGGCTCCAATGTTGACCTGGATTCGCGCAACGTATCCTTCGTCAACACCGAAACAACCTGGTATGACCTGCGCCGCGGACATACGGTTAAATTCCCTGGGCTGCGCATCACCATCAAGCTCCTTGAGGCGCCCGACGCCGTCAACAAGATCGACGCCATGCTGGGCACCGGCTGGAGCCACACTTGCTACCGTTCCAACGCACTTACCGAGACGAGCAAGACAAAGCTCTGCAAGGCGGTCGTCAAGACGATCGGCCATGGCAAGATGCGCGAAAAGCTAGGCCGGCACCTTCTTCGCGCACGCCTTAACGCTGCAACCGGCATAACCCCAAAATACCTGGTGCGCAATATTTCCCGCGGTGCCAACTATTTCCCCGCCTCGCTTATCGACGATACCGTGATGCGCGAATTCGCAGGCCACAGCTTCCGCACCGTCCGCGACCTTGCCACTTTTGAGAAAGACTTGCCCTTCTTCATGAGCCAGGGCATCCCCGGGCCCATCGTTGCGCAAGGCCATGTTTTCGCCTCGGCCAGCGTGCCCTTCAGCGAGTTCTTAAGCTCGGTCATAATTTCCGATGAGCTCTTGCAAGAACAACGCCAAGTTTGGAAGGACGGAAAATACGAGCGCGACGTACACAAGGAGTTCAAGGACTGCTTTGCCAAGACTGCAGCGGCAATCGGCATCAAGCAGCTCGACTTTGATTTAACGCCTCGCAAAAAAGAGCTTGCCGAGCTCGAGAACGCAGGCAAATACGAAGAGCTCTACCGCGAGTTCTTGGATTATCGAACGCTTATGTACGAGAGTCCCAACGCCGCACACATCGATTTCGATCCAGAGCTGTTCGGCATGGTCGTACGCACACTGCGCGCCATCAACACGCGCGAATGCCGCACCATCTTAAAGAAGAACGCCAAAACCGTGGAGGCTTGGGAAAAGCGCAACTAGATTAAGCGGACGGCGCCACCCAGCAAAAGGACAACAAGGCCTTTTGCGCTTCCATGCAAAGCCATGCGATCAAGCCAGCACGATCGGGCTGGCGGCACCATGCGACAAGCTTATTTCGCCAAACCATCTACGAGCTTAAGCACAGCCTTAACCGACTTGCGGTTCAAGGTTCGCTTGCACTTCTTAAGCTCGGCGGAAAGCTGCTTGTTTTCCATCTTGAGCTGCTTGTTTTCGTTCTTAAGATTAGCGACCTTTGTTTTCTGGGCTTCCGTTCTTGCTTTTTCACGACCTGCCCTAACGTCGCTAGACGCTTTTTTCGCCTGGACGGTTTCCTCATGGTAAGCAACCCAACGAGCAATAAGCTGCTCGCGCGAAACATCATTGATGCCATGTATCTCGAACTTTTCTAAACCAGGCTTACGAGTAAACGAGCCTTCGGAGGGCAAGCCGTTCTTCCTCAAGAAGCTCTGATAACGTGCAAGACGGTCGGCATGCGCCCTAAGCTGAGAGCCAAGGTCAACCTGTTCCAACACTTCTTCAAGCGTCATGTCGGGCTTAACGGTGTGCATAGGAACATGAGGGAAGCAATGATACTCGCAGAGCTCACGTGTCCGACCGTCAGTGGGCATGAAAACCGCAGGCGTACCTGCCAGGACGGAAACGATGTTGCCGTGCATTCGCCCACCAATCGAAAGATCGCACTGCGCAAGGCTATCCATCCAGGTATTGGGATGCAAAAACATGTGCACCTGGTCGTTCCGATAGAGCCAATGATCGGCTGTCAGAGGGTACGAAGGGTCAGCTGCAAGGGTAACGGGGGCACCCAGATAGCCAAGCTCAAGATCATGCTTGTTCTGCGGAACATATTGAGAGCGAGGGAACCTCTTAAGCTGACTCAAAAGGAATTCCATGCCGTCATGGACGGTCCCTCGGTTGAAATTGACCGAAAGCTTCATGTCGGAAGAAAGCTCCAGGGGCTTTTGAGCAAGATCGTCGCCGAAGGTGAACACCGAAGGGCAACCGATTACCATGAAATCACGGTCGGCCACAAAACCAAGATGCTCCAAGTAGCGGCCGGTAATTTCGCCGCGAATACCCACCATCTCTGAACGTTCGAGCACAGCAGCCATGAACTCCTTAACCGCTTCGTCGAACTTATGCTCCTCCGTGATTGTGGGTTCGAAAGGCGTGCGCAGGCAAACACCGACGACAACGCATGGAATTGTGATTTTCTTGAATGCCTTCGTCAGGCCTTTCAGATACGGGATGAAGCTATTGCGAAAAGCATCCGCCAACGGAACGATGAACGCATCATATTCCTCGTTGATTCTTTCGAAATCGGCATCGGTAACCAAGCCGCGCTCGACGCGATAATGATCGGGAACAGCTTCGACTCCATTCGACTGGAGCAAGCCGAATATCGAGTTCAGATAAACGGCATTACCGGAGTTATTGCCAATGAGGTTTTGTGCCAGGATAAGCTCGGGCGTGGAGTCTTCCGCGAAAGGGGAACAACCTCCCCGTACCAAAACTTTTTTCATAGGCGTACCTCAAAACACTCTGTAAATGAACAATAGATTCCATTAACGCAACAAACTATGCGCGAATAATGCATTTACCAGTGAATTCTAACAGCCTACATGGGTAAACAGCGGCACGAGGCGCGCTACCCTTATCAAAAAATCACAATAGCTCGGGGAACGGCCTTTGCGTTCTTAGCTTCCTATCCCTCAAATTTGAGCCTGGGGTTTTCCTCGGCTTCGATAAGAGCAATGGTGCGCTCGGTGGAGTGCCCATCGCAAGCGCCAACGTATTTCTTCTTGAAGGCTTGAAGCGCCGCCAAGTCGAAGCGCTCGTCCAGGTGCTGGATAAAGTCCACCATTTCCTCGGTGGTCTTGCACACAGGTCCTGGAGTGATGTCCTCGTAATCCCAATACATTCCGCGCTGGTCGAGGTAATCATCCAGGTCGAAGGCGAAGAAAATCAAAGGGCGCTCCATCAAGGCGTACTCGAAACCGATGGACGAATAATCCGTGATGCAAATGTCGGCCATTGCCAGCAGGCGCTCGATACCCATGATCTTATTCGCATTCATGTCGAAGGCGAAGCTATTCTCCCACTCAGCAGGAATAGGCGGGCGATCCTTAGCTGCAAAGCCATGATGCTTTATTAGCAGCACATACTCATCGCTCAACGCACGAGCCATCGCATCGATGTCTAAGGCCTTGGGAGCTTTGGCCTTTGAAATACGACCGCGGTAGGTAGGCGCGTAAAAGATTATTTTTCGGTCGCCGATCTGAGGGAATTCTCTGAGCAAGGTCTTGCGCCCCTTGGCGGCAAACTTAGGATTGAAGAACATATCGGTACGGGAAACGCCCACTGGCACCAAAACCCCCGAATCAACAGGGATGTGCATGGCATCTTCAAAAGTCCAGGCCTGCTCCATCGAGGGCAAACACACATAGGAATAGTTGCGGTAGGAGTTGTACTCTTCACGCTTGACTGCGCTGGTGCCAAATCCCTTGGAGTCCACGGTGCTATATCCGCACTTCTTGAACATGCCCAAGCCATGCCACAGCTGAATGAGCTTGGTCTCGGGACGAAGGTCGAAACAACTCATCACATTATTCGAGGAGGAAATGAAGATAGCCTTGGCATCGGCGGCTTCCTCAACGAACTCAATGCACTTTTCATAGTGGCCGATGCGCGTTGGACCGTCCAAAGCCACGGCCATCTTAAGCACCTGATACTTGCCTTGTTTTTGCAGCACGCGCGAAATGTGGCCGTTGGGTGCGCTGTTGGGGTTGTTCTTTTCCAAGAACACCACCTTGTCCCGCACAGGCTTGACTGCCGCGCGGGCATAATGCGCTGGGACCACCGTTTTCAGGTAGAAAGCCTGCAGCTGGCTTTTGTAAGATCGGTAAACTTTTTTGTTCAAATCGCGCAGCTCGTGTTCGCGATCGGCGATTTCATCCATAGTGAGCGTAAGCTCGCCGTCGACGCGGTTTGCACAGCAGGCCAGAAGCTCTTCGGAAAGAGCTTCGGCGCGGGCGAGTTCGGCTTCTTTTCGTGCAGCCTCTTCATCTTTGAGCTGTTCGACATGCTGACGCTCCTTGCGAATGCGCAACATGCCTAAGGGCCCCTTGGCTATTAGATTTTTCGCAATGCCAGAGATGGTCATGCCCGTTCCTTCTAAGCTGCCTAAGCAAGTTATCTCAAACGATAACAGCCAGCTGGCGCGGCAAGCAAGTTAGTACGAAACAACCTTAGTCCCGCGGGGGATGTTGTCGTAAATCCACTTGGCGTTGCTCTTCGCCAGGCGCACGCAACCGTGCGATGCGGCCACGCCAAGAACACCGGACTTAATCTTAGTTTTGCTGTTGGGATAATACAACACGCTATGGAACAGGTAATTTCCGTAGAACTGGGTGTAGTACCAGCAGGTGTAGCCCTTATCCTCACCGAAGTGCAGGCCCTTGCCCTGAACGGTGAAGCTGCCCTTAACGGTGGGGGTGCTGCTTGCTCCGTTGGTGCAGCTCCACAGCTTGATCTGCTTCCAGTTGCCCTTGCTGCCCTTGTAAATGCCCACCTTGTGAGCCTTGCAGTTAACCAAGATCAGGTACTTGGTGTTGCTGGCGTAGCCGTTTGCCTTTTTGGCCATGGCCTTGTTGCTGCCGGTGGAGCCGCCGTTGATCTTGAACTTGGCGGTCTTGGTTCCCTTGAAGTTGCCCTTGCCGGTAACCACAACGCTTGCCTTGCCCACCTGAACATTGTTCTTGTAGGAAAGCTTGTAATCGCGGTTCTTCTTAAGCGTAACGGTCTTGCCGCTAACCGTTGCTTTCACCGTGACCTTGGGCTTTTTGGCCTTGCCGTTGTAGGAGTAGGCCGTCTTGGAAAGCGTCAGCTTGAACTTCGAGGCCTTAAGCGCCTTGATGGCATAAGTCACAGTTTTGGAACCCGTGTAGGTGGAACCCTTGGCGCTTACCACCACCTTGTAGGTGCCGGCATTCTTGCCCTTGGCAATGCTCGCAGTGTAGTCGGTGCCCGCTTTCAAGGTCTTGCCGTTAACGACGACCTTTTTGACGCTGGGCTTTTGAGCCTTGCCCGTGTAAGTGAACGAAGTCTTGGAGAGCGTCACCGTTGCCTTGGAAAGGCTGATTTTCTGAACAGGAGTAGGGGTCGGGGTAGGCTCAGGCGTGGGATCCACCGTAGGATTAGAACTCTCGCCGGTCTGCGAGGCCCCGGAATCGGAGCCCGAACCGTCGGAGCCAGACGTAGAGCCCGAGCCCGCAGCGCCCGACGCGGAGCCTGAATCGGTAGAACCCGTGCCAGGAGTAACAACGGTTCCGGAATCGGAACCCGAACCGGAATCCGTGCCCGTGGCTCCTGCTTCAGCCCAAGCGGCCGCCGGGGCCATCGCGAACGACAGCACGAAGGCGCACAAAAGTGCCACGAAAGCCTTTGCGAAACGCTTGTTCGCCGGTTCCTTGCCTGCAAGCTTTGCCGCAGCTGTTGCCTGTGGAGCCGCGCTTTCCCCAAACACCATCTTGATCCCCTTTTGATTTCGCTTCAAAACTAAAGCACAGTATAGCCACTTGCCAAATCCAGTTAACAGCAAACTCCTTGCAGGCGCCCACTACCATCAAGACAACATAAGCGCAGGTGGATGGCCTGCGAGCAGAAGCCGCCCCCCTCGCCCTAATATCTTTGGCAAATCAAAAGAAGCGGCCAACGGTAAAACCGCTGGCCGCCGCCAAAATGCCGTTACTGCACCCCAAATTTCAAGCGCTTCCTTACCAAGCAAGCTAGCTCGAACTTGGGCTCAACCCTACCAGGCAAGCGAGCTCGAACCGAGGCTCAACTGAAACAAAGCTTGGCTTTACTCCAAAGCTACTTCGTCTTCACCTTTTTGACGGAGCTCCAAGATCCGTAGCACTTAACGCCCTTGACCACCTTGTAGCTGCGCACTTGCACGTAGTAGTACTTCTTGGACTTCTTGGTTTTGATGGTCTTGGAAGTCTTGGTGGTGGTCTTGAAGTAATCGGTGGCAAACGACTTCTTCAGGCTGTAGCGAATCTGATAGCCCTTTGCACCACTGACCTTTTTGAGCTTCACGGTGAACTTCTTCTTGCCCTTGCTCAGCTTCACCTTGGTGCTTGCCTTGGGGCCGATGGTGAAGGTGCGGCTTGCTGCGGTGCCGCTTGCGGTGCTGCTATAACCCGTGATGGTGAGCTTGTACTTACCCATCGCAAGGCCCTTAACGTTCAGGTGCGAAGTCACCGCCGCAGGAAGCGTGTAGGACTTCGTGTTCACGTTGCCGCTCCAGCTGTACAAAGTCTTGCCCGTGGTCTTGCTAACAAGCGATACCGCAACCTTGTTCATGGTCACGGAGCTGGTGACCTTGCCCTTGAAGGTGAAG
>CAVBOO010000024.1:0-9724 GCA_963597045.1 bacterium
GACGCCTTGGGTGTCGCGCCTGTTGAGCATGGAGAGCATCATGACCACTGAAAGCCAAAACACCGAAACCCAGGCTGCGTCCAAGGCGGGCGCCAGCAAGGTAAGGGACCATCGTCCAAGTTGGGATCAGTACTTCATGGACTTGGCTGAGCAAGTGGAAACGCGCACCACGTGCCTGCGTCGCCCCGTGGGCTCGGTGATCGTGAAGGATCGCCGCATCCTGGCAACGGGCTACAACGGCGTTCCCAGCGGCCTGCGCCATTGCTCCGAGACGGGCTGCCTGCGCCAGAAGCTCGGCGTTCCCAGCGGGCAACGACACGAAATCTGCCGTGGTTTGCATGCCGAGCAAAACGCTATCATCCAGGCGGCCAAGCATGGCATCAACATCCAGGGCGCTTCGATTTACGTGACCACGCAGCCCTGCGCGGTGTGCGCCAAGATGCTCATCAACGCCGGCATCGTCGAGATCGTCTACAAGGATCCGTATCCCGACGAGCTCTCGATGGAGCTTTTGGGTGAGTCGAGCATCAAGCTGCGCGTGTTCGAGCCCGACGAGGAGCGCGGCGAAGAAGGCTCCGATGCGTAGTTGGAATCTGGCGCTTGCACTTTCAGTCCTATGGCTATTTCCAAGGCATCCTGCACAGGATGCCTTCTTTTTTGGCGAAAATGCTTCTTTTCGTTGTGCGGCATCCCGTTGCAAAGGTGCCGAATCCGACCGCTTGCCGGCGGTAGGCGGTATTAAGCAATCCTTAAATTTCAAAAAAGAATCCGTTCACACCTACTATTTCGCTCATTTCATATCGTTGCCCCCGTTGTGAAACAAATTCGCAACGCGTCAAAGCGCATAATGCCTAAATCGTTCCCCAACGAGACGGTGCAAGTGGGTGGGATTTGGTTTTGCCCAAGGATGCATTGGTTAAGGAGCCAGCCATCCTCCTGTCGAAGCAGGGCTTACTTGCGCCGTAAGGCAACTACTGGAAAGGAAACCACCATGGAAGCGTTCATTGAATCCTTCTCCGCGGGCGTCGACGCAGTCGACAGCTTCGTGTGGGGCTGGGCTCTTATCTGGCTGCTGCTTGGTACGCACTTGTTCATGACAATTCGTACCGGCTTCATCCAGAGGAAGATCCCCACAGCCATCAAGCTCTCCGTCAGCAAGACGGACCCCTACGCTGAGGGCGACATCTCCCAGTTCGGCGCTCTTACCACCGCTCTTGCGGCAACCATCGGTACCGGCAACATCGTCGGTGTTGCAACCGGCTTCCTCTGCGGCGGCCCTGGCGCAATCTTCTGGATGTGGATCACCGGTGTTTTCGGTATCGCAACCAAGTACTCCGAGACCTACATCTCCATGAAGTACCGCGTTAAGGATGCAAACGGTCGCATGCTCGGCGGCGCTATGTACGCCCTTGAGCGCGGCTTCAAGTGCAAGCCCCTGGGCAAGCTGCTTGCCGTCTTGTTCGCACTGTTCACCGCTATCGCTTCTTTCGGCATTGGCGCATCCGTTCAGTCCAACTCCCTGGCTGGCGCTCTTACCAGCACCTCTTTGATCCCCGGCGCTGCTGACATCCCAACCTGGGCAATCGGCCTGGTTGTCACCGTCCTCGTCGCCATCGTCATCATCGGTGGTCTGAAGACCGTGTCCCGCGTTTGCGAGAAGCTCGTCCCCTTCATGGCAATTGCTTACGTTGCATGCTGCTTGATCATCATCGGCATCAACGGTCAGTACTTCGTCGAGGCTGTCGTCACCATCGTCACTTGCGCATTCACCGGCCAGGCTGCTTTCGGTGGCGCGGTTGGCGCAGGCATCATGCTCGCTCTGCAATACGGCTTCAAGCGCGGCTTGTTCTCCAATGAGTCTGGCCTTGGTTCTGCTCCCTTGGTTGCTGCTGGTGCAATCTCCAAGAACCCCGCACGTCAGGCATTGGTTTCCATGTCCGGTACCTTCTGGGATACGGTTATCATCTGCGCCATCACCGGCCTGATGCTCGTCACCTCCGTCCTTGCTAGCCCCGACCTGATGGCGATCTACAACAACACCATGCTCGCCAACAACGACCTTACCTACGACACCGCTCTGGGCATCTTCTCCGGCGGCGCTGCTCTGGCAACCGCTTGCTTCGAGACCATCCCCTTCTTTGGTCCTTTGGTTCTGGCAGTCGGCCTGATCACCTTCACCTACTCCACCATGCTCGGCTGGAGCCAGTACGGTGACCGTGCTGTCACTTACCTCTTCGGTACCAAGGGTGTTCGTCCTTATCAGGTGCTCTTCCTGGTCTTCGTCTTCTGGGGCTGCATTGGTGGCGGCGACCTTGTCTGGAACATCTCCGACATTACCAACGCCCTGATGGCTGTTCCTAACTGCATTGCTGTTCTGGTTCTTTCCGGCGTCATCGCCAAGGAAACCAAGTACTGGGTGTACGAGAACCGCCTGGAGGAAGAGGACAACACTGAAATCCCCACGGTGGGCACGGTCGATCTGCCTGCAGAGGCTAAGTAGATAATCAGCACATCTAACTGACTGCTGCCCTGGCGGCGAGCCGAAACCGGCTCGCCGCCTTTCTTTATGCCCCGGGTAGGGCGCGGGGTTCCGTCGTATGAGGGGTGCTAGTGGGGGTGCTGGCGTACGAGGGATTTGCGTTAGCGAAGGACCCGGCGTTTGGGGCGCGCCAGCAAAGTACTGGCGTTTAGGCTCCCTTGCCCTCGATCCCATGTTCCTTAGCTCACGCTTCATCAGGAGGGGTAAACCGAGCGCTGCTCTCGTTTAAGGAGGGCGAAGCCAGGCGTCGCCCATATTTGGTCAAAACTCCTCTCCGGGTGACGCCAAATCCAAAAAATGGGGTCCTTATGGTCAAAAGTCCCCTCCGGGGGTAGATTTCGGGAGTTTTCGGAGTCTGAACGGCATTAAAAAGTGCTTTGATATAACGGCACTACTGTCTGACCTGGGGTTTTACAACTGCCTGCCTGCGTAATCGGGCTTAGTGGTCAAAACACCTACCCCAGGGTAAGGCTATTGACCAAAATGCGCCCGCTTTCAAGACCGGCCTATCGAAACAACGCATGCTTGCTGTTCTCTTCTTCAATTAGCGCCAAATTGCGCCGATCTTATAGGCGCGTTGGCTGCGCTAAATCAAAAAGGCCAACTATAAGGGCTCGAAGAAAACCTATACAAGCCATTATTTTACGAACGCCTACTAGATCGATGCCTGGGGAGATGGTGGTGTAAATGCCCATTTCAAGAAGAGATGTTTTAACTTGCCTGCTGATTCAGGTCGCGGTTTTGCTGGTGCTGATTGTTCCGGCGACAAACCAGGGAACGGAGCTCTATTTCGGCGTGTACTTTATGGAAATCTTGAGCCTTACATGTCTGTTGCCCGAGGCCAGGGATTGGAGATGCGTTGAGGGCGGCAGGGATAAGGCTTGTCGGGCGCTTTTGTTCTTTACCTGCATCGTCCAGTTTTTTGTTCCCTTGCTTTTGTTCGAATCGAGCCTAGCGGGAGGCGACGAGGTTAAGGATGTGGCCCTAGTTGCGATAACGTCGGCTTCCGTTGTTACTCTGTTGGTTGTTGCGCTGCTTGGCAAGTACGAAGAAGGTCGCTGAGCTTTGGCCCGGGCGCAAAAGAAGCGCAGCGCAAAGGAGCAAAGCGCAAAGGAGCACAGCGCAAAAGAAGTACAGCGCAAAGGAAAGGCGACGCAAAAGGGGCGCGGCATGCGGCTGCAATTCCTGGCAGCAAATGGCGTGGCGGTGAATGATGCGTTGGTAAGTAGGCTCATTCGCGTAAAGAAAGGGCGCAGTTCGTTTTGAACTGCGCCCTTAAATGTATTGCTGTTAAGCCGCTCGGTGGCTGGTCGTTGTGGTCTGCCGGTCTGAAGCAGACTTGCCGCCCCGGTTGCTCGACCAGCTTGAATATGGCCGCCACTCGGGTTGCGCGGTGGGCTTGAAGCAGGCCTGCGCGAACCCGCTGCAAGCTGTCCAACCAGTTTCGAGCCCCCGAACCTGCCGCTTGGGTTATTCAGTCAGCTCGTTGGCAATGTCGCCGATGATCTCGCAGAAGGTGGGGTGGGGGTGAATCACCTGCGCCAGCTGCTTGACGGTGAGCTTGAGCTGCACGGCAAGCGCAAGCTCGGCGATGAGGTCGGTTGCACGCGGGAACACCAGCTGGGCTCCCAGGATGGTACCCGTCGCCGCATCGGTGACGATCTTCGCATAGCCGGAAGGCGCATCTTCGATTAGGCACTTGCCGCTGGAGCCCGTCACCGCCTTGCCGCATTTAACCTCGTAGCCAGCTTCCTTTGCCTCGGTTTCAGTAAGGCCGACGCTCGAGACGTCGGGGCTCACATACACGCAGCTGGGAACCACGTTCATATCTACAGGCAACTTTTTGCCGCAGATGGCTGCGACCACGTTGCGTGCCTGAGCGCTTGCAACATGGGCCAGCTGGATGTTGCGCGCCTTGGCGTCGCCGATGACCCACAGGTGCTCCTGGTTGGTGGCGCCTGCCTCGTCGGAAACGATACCGCGGTTGATCTCAGGCTCCCATTCGCAGCCCTCGGCGAACAGACCATCGAGCTTGCTCTTGCGCCCCGTTGCGGCCAGTACGCCGTCAACCGTGAGCTGCTGCTTGTTGCCCTTCTTGTCCAGGTAGGTCATAGTCACCTTGCCGGGCTCGCCCTCGATCTTCTGGATGTTAACCTTGGCCTCGATCTGCATGCCGTTCTTCTTGCCGAGCATGGCCACGCGCTGCGCGATCTCTTTGTCCATGGGGGGGAGGATGCGGTCGGCAACCTCAAGAACATGCACCTCGATGCCCAGGTTGGCGTACAGGCTGGCAATCTCCATGCCGATGACTCCGCCGCCGATTATAGCGAGCGAGCTGAGCTTGGGCGGGTTGTCTTCCAGAAGGTCGTCGGAGGTGTAGACGCCGGGGCCGTCGATGCCGGGGATGGGCACCAGATTGGGAACCGAGCCGGCGGCGATCACGACGTCGGTGGCCTCGTACACCTCGCCGTTGCAGCTGACCTGCTGCTTGCCGGTGATGGTGGCGTGGCCCTCGACCACGGTCACTTTGCCGGCCTTCATCATCTTGGCGATGCCCGCACGCAGCTGCTCGACGACTTCCTTCTTGCGTGCATGCATGGCATCGAAGTCGAAGGCGACCTCTTGCGCGCTCACGCCCAGGTTCTCGCTCGATTTGGCGGAGTGGTAAAGCTCGGCGGAATGGATGAGCGCCTTGGTGGGGATGCATCCGCGGTTAAGGCAGGTGCCGCCCAGGTCGCGCTCTTCAAACAGGACGACCGACTTGCCGGCCTTGGCAGCCGCGTCCGCTGCGGTGTAGCCGCCAGGGCCGCCACCGATGATTGCGATGTCAAAAGTCATAAGAATCTCGATTCTTCCATATGTATAGGTAAAGAAGGCCTTGCGCGGAAGACTTCGCGCAGGAGGTTTCGTGCAGAAGGCCTCGCGCAGGAGGCTTTTTGCACGAGGCCCTGCCGTTTTCCGTTGGGCCCTTGCCAGGCTTGGCACCTTAGCTAAGAAGCAAGGGCCTGCGCGCTGACGGAGCTTTCCATCTCTGCTCTAGCGAGCGTCTGCCTGATTCGGCATTAGCAGCCCCGCCAGATCGATGGAGACCTGCGTGGGGACCTCGCGCGCCTCGATGGCCTTGGCAAGTTCGGAGTTTTGCGCATCCAGGCCGATCAGCTTGGCGGGAATCTCTTCCAAGAGGTCGGCATCAAGCCCGTCCGACCAAAGGGCCGCTTTCGCGATCTTGCCATTCTCGCAAGTCCAGTCGATGCGGCTTGTGCCCCAGTCGAACCTGCCTTCGGCACTGTGCTCGAGCATTTCCTCGCCGCGCAGGAGCCATTCCTCACCCTTGTAGCGGGCAACCAGCTCATCGAGCTGGGAAAGGTCGTCCGCGGAAAGCGAAAGCGCACCGACGGGAAGGCCGTAAACTTCGCCGAAGGCCTCGGTCACCGCTTGACGCACTTCCTCGCAGGTGGTTTGCGGCCTGAAATCGACGAGGTTGGCCACGCGGGACTTCACGGATTTGACGCCTTTGGCCTTGAGCTTCAGCGGGTTGACGTTGAGGTAGTTGCCCAGGGCGGCTCCGTCAACGTCAACCATGATGGTGCCATGGTGGTAGCTGCACTTGATGCCGCCGGCTTCGTTGGCCTTGCGCGAATGGTAATAGGCGTGCCCGCTGAACTTGCGATCTTCGATGGTTAGGTCGTTCCTGCCGCTTACCTGGGCATTCAAGCCGAGCTTCTGCATGGCCAGGCACAAGACCTCGGTCTGCCGTGCCTTGTCGAAATCGGAGCTTGGCAAAAGGAAGGTGAAGTTCTGGTTGCCCAGATCGTGGTACACCGCGCCTCCACCAGAAAGACGGCGGGCAAGGTGCCCACCGTCTTGATTGAGCGTTTGAAGCTTGCATTCCTCAAGCGCGCTTTGGTTTCGCCCGATGACCACCGTTCGTTCGTTTTGCCACAGATAGAGGATGCACACCCCCGGGGCAACCTTGCCCAAAAGGAATTCCTCAAGGGCAAGGTTGCGATAGGGGTCGAAACCATCCGAGCTAACGAGGAGCAGGGAGTCGATCATGCTTACTCCCCGTCGAAGTTGTAGCGCAAGATAGGCTTGCGAGCTGCGCTTACTTCATCGGGGCGGCCGATGAAGCGCGTGAAGGGTGCATGATGGAGCTTCTCGCCGTCGGCCTGCGCCTCGTCGTAGATGCTGCGCATGATGTCGACGAACTCGTCCAAGGTCTCGGGAGCCTCGGTTTCGGTGGGCTCGACCATCAAGGCCTCGTGCACGATGAGAGGGAAGTACATCGTAGGCGGATGCACGCCGAAGTCGAGCATGCGCTTGGCGACGTCCATCGCGGACGCGCCGGTGTCGTGCTTCAGGGGCTCGACGTCGATGACGAACTCGTGCATGCACTGCTCGCCGAAGGGAACGGAGTACAGGTCGCACAGGCGCTTGAGCAGGTAGTTTGCGTTAAGCACTGCGTTTGCGGAGGCCTCGGGGATGCCTTCCTTGCCCAAGGTCATGATGTAGGCGAGCGCGCGCACCACCACAAGGAAATTGCCGTAGAAGCTGCGAACGCGCCCCATCGACTTCTCGGGGGTGAAGAACTCGTAGCTGCCCTCGCTGCCGGCGACCAAAGGTCCGGGCAGGTACTGGGCCAGGAATTCCTTGCAGCCAACGGGGCCGGAGCCGGGACCGCCGCCGCCGTGGGGCGTGCTGAAGGTCTTGTGCAGGTTGACGTGCACGCAGTCAAAGCCCATGTCGCCGGGGCGCGCGTGGCCCATGACGGCGTTCAGGTTGGCGCCGTCGTAGTAGCACAGGCCGCCTGCCTCGTGGATGATCTTGGTGATCTCGAGGATGTTGGGGTCGAACAGGCCAAGCGTGTTGGGGTTGGTGAGCATGAGGCCCGCGGTGTCCTCGCCGACGGCTTCCTTCAGGGCCTCAAGATCGACGCCGCCCTGCTCGTTGGAGGGCACTGACACAACCTCGAAGCCGACCATGACGGCCGATGCGGGGTTGGTGCCATGCGCGGAGTCGGGGACGATGATCTTGTTGCGTGCGGTGTCGCCGCGGTCCAGGTGGTAAGCGCGGATCAGCTGCAGGCCGGTGAACTCGCCGTGCGCGCCCGCTGCGGGCTGGAGGGTCATGGCGTCCATGCCGCAGATCTCGTTGAGCATCTCGGTGGTCTTCGCAATCACCTCAAGGCAGCCTTGCGCGGTGGACGTGGGCTGCAGGGGATGCACTCCGGTGAAGCCGGGAAGAACGGAAAGCTCCTCGTTCACGCGGGGGTTGTACTTCATGGTGCAGGAGCCCAAGGGGTAGAAGCCGTCGTTCACGCCGTGCGTCTGCTTGCAGAGCTCGGTGTAGTGACGACCCAGGTCGACCTCGGCAAGCTGAGGAAGACGCGGGGCGGCATCGCGTGCGGCGTCGCCGAAATCAACGGCGGGCACGTCGCAGGCGGGAATCAGGCTTAGCTTGCGACCAGGTTTGCTGCGTTCGAACAAAAGTTGCATTTACAGCACCTCCTTGATTGCGGAAAGCAAGGAATCGATTTGAGCCTTCGTGTTGACCTCGGTGCAGCACCACAGGATGCCGTCGTCCACGGGCAGGCCGCCCAGGATGCCGCGCTCAGCCAAACCGTCGAGCAGCGCGTTGGCGTCAACGGGGCAGCTGGTGACGAACTCGTTGAAGAAGGCGTCGCCGTTCTTCAACTCGAAGCCGAGTTTGCCGACTTCCTCGGCAAGATAGTGGGCATGGGCTGCGGAGTTTTGGGCAACCTGCGCCAAGCCGTCAGGGCCGACGGCAGCCAGGTAAACCGAAGCAGTCATGGCGCACAGGGCCTGGTTGGAGCAGATGTTGCTCGAAGCCTTTTCGCGGCGGATGTGCTGCTCGCGTGCTTGCAGGGTAAGCACGAAGGCGCGCTTGCCCTCGTCGTCGGCGGTTTGGCCGACGATACGCCCGGGAAGCTTGCGCATGTTCTTCGTGGTGGTTGCCATGTAGCCCAAGTAGGGGCCGCCAAAGGCAAGGGGCATGCCTAAAGGCTGGCCTTCGCCTACTGCGACGTCGGCGCCCAGGTCGGCAGGAGCCTTGAGCGCGCCCAGGCTGATGGGGTTGGCGCTCATGATGAGCTTGGCGCCTGCGGCATGCGTGGCCTCGGCCAGACCGGTCACGTCCTCGATCGAGCCGAAGAAGTTGGGGCTCTGCACCAAGACGGAAGCGGCAGCCTTGCCCTCCAGCGCGGTGGCAAGTTCTTCAGGCGAAGTGGTGAAACCGGAGCCGGCGTAGCTCACTTCGATGTTGCGGCTTGCGGCATAGGTCTCGACAACTTCTTTGACCTGCGGATGGACGCCCGCGCAAACGACGACGCCGGACTTCTTGCGCTCCTCGAGCATGATGACGGCTTCGGCCGCGGCAGTTGCTCCGTCGTAGACCGAGGCGTTGCTCACGTCCATGCCGGTGAGCTCGCAGATCTGGGTCTGGTACTCGAAGATGCTCTGCAGCACGCCCTGGCTGATTTCGGCCTGGTAGGGCGTGTAAGCAGTAACGAATTCCTCTTTGCTGGTGATCGTTTTCACGATGGAGGGGATGTAGTGGTTGTAGGCGCCCGCGCCGCGGAAAATGCTCTTGAACAGCACGTTCTTGTCGGCGATTGCGCGAACCTTCTCCGAAACCTCCAGTTCGGAGAGGCCTGGCTCCAGGTTGAGCTCGGACACGCGTGCCTCGGGCGGCACGATGGCGAAGAGGTCGTCGATGGAATCGAGACCGCACGCCTTCAGCAGGTCCGCGCGCTCATCCTGGGTTGCGGGAATGTAGCTACCCATGTGATGTCCTTTGCGAAAGGGGTTTACTCGGTTTCAGCAGCGCAAACTGCTTCGTAAGCTGCGGCGTCGAGCAGCTCCTCGGTCTCGGAAACGCCCTCGACCTTGATGAACCATGCGCCGTAAGGGTCCTCGTTGATGGACTCGGGAGCGTCAAGAAGCTCCTCGTTGATGGCTGCGACGGTGCCGCTGACGGGGCTGAAGACGTCGGACACGGCCTTAACGGACTCAACGTCTGCGAAGGACTCGCCGGCGGTAACCTCGTCGCCTTCCTCGGGGAGGTTGACGAAGACGAGGTCGCCCAGGGCCTCCTGTGCGTAGTCGGTCAGGCCGATGACGGTCAGGCCGTCTTCTTCCTTAACCCATTCGTGGGATGCTGCGTACT
>CAVBOO010000025.1:0-9552 GCA_963597045.1 bacterium
CGTCTACTTTGCGCGCACCGACTCCGTTATCGACGGGCAGAGCGTGTATCAGGCCCGCCGCGACATGGGGCGCATCCTTGCGCGCGAGGCCCCGGTGGATGCCGACCTGGTTCTGGGTGTTCCCGACTCGGGCCTGCCCGGTGCCATGGGCTACGCCTTCGAAAGCGGCATCCCTTACTCCGACGGCATCGTGAAGAACCGCTATGTCGGCCGCACCTTCATTCAACCCACCGATGAGATGCGCCAGCTCGGAATCCGCCTGAAGCTCAATCCCCTTCATTCGGTGATCTCAGGTAAGCGCCTGGTCGTCATCGATGACTCCATCGTTCGCGGCAACACTTCCAAGAAGCTCGTCAAGATGCTTCGCGATGCGGGCGCCAGGGAAGTGCATCTGCGTATCGTCTCGCCGGAAACCAAGTGGCCCTGCTTCTACGGAGTCGATACCGACACGCAAGATCAGCTCATCAGCGCTCGCATGAGTGTGGAGGAAGTGGCCGAGTTCGTCGGTGCCGATTCCTTGGCCTTCATTTCCTTGGAGGGCCTGCATGAGGCTTGCAAGACCGAGCATACGGGCTTCTGCGATGCATGCTTCTCGGGAGAGTATCCCGTGAACATTCCTCCGGCCATGCAGGCAAAGAGCTTCCTTCCCGAGAATCGAAGCGAGAACTAACCCGAGCCGTTATCATGGGGCAATGGCGAAAAGCCACGTTTTATTAGATGTTCCAGGACCGGCGGTCCTTAAACCATACAAGTGAAACAGGAGCAATCATGACCGATCGTATTCAAGTTGAACCGACCGAAAAGGACGTGAAGTGGCCAAGCTGGACCGCCCAAGGCGGAGGCACCACCTATGCCCAGGCCGGCGTTGACACCGCCGAGGGAGCACGTGCCGTTGACGCGATCAAGAGCGCTGTCCATCGCACCTATCGCGATGAGGTTCGCGGTGACATCGGCGGTTTCGGTGGCTTGTTCAGCATCAAGGCCGCTAAGAACATGGTCGATCCGATCCTCGTTTCCGGCACCGACGGCGTGGGCACCAAGATCCAGCTTGCCAAGCTTGCCAACAAGCATGACACGGTTGGCATCGATCTGGTTGCCATGTGCGTCAACGACATCCTTGCAACCGGCGCCGAGCCCCTGTTCTTCTTGGACTACATCGCCGTCGGCAAGCTCAAGAGCGAGGCCGTGGCCGAAATCGTCAACGGTATCGCCGATGGTTGCCAGATGAGCGGTTGTGCGCTCGTCGGTGGCGAGATGGCCGAGCATCCCGGCGTCATGGATCCGCACGAGTACGATTTGTCCGGCTTCTGCGTGGGCATCGTCGATCGTCCCGAGATGCTCGATCCCGCCAAGGTCGAGGAAGGCGACGTCCTTTTGGGCCTTGCTTCTTCCGGCATTCATTCCAACGGCTACTCCCTGGCGCGCAAGGTATGCACCGAGGGCAAGACTCTCTACGAGCTCAAGCTGCCTCAGGAGCGCCTGGGCGGCGCCAGCGTGCTCGATGCTCTGCTCACCCCGACCCGCATTTACGTGAAGCCTGTGCGCTCCGTTATGCGTCAGCTTCCCGGCGCCATCAAGTCGCTTGCGCACATCACCGGCGGCGGCATCACCGAGAATTTGAACCGCGCGCTTCCCAGCAATTGCGATGCGCTTGTCGAGGTTGGCACTTGGAGCATGCCCGCCATCATTCCCTTCGTATGCGAGGCGGCGCGCCTCAACGAGACCGAGGCTCTGAAGACCTTCAACATGGGTGTCGGCATGGTGCTCATCGTCAAGCCCGGCGAGGCGGACGCGGTTCAGCAGCTTCTTGAGGCCGAGGGCGAGCTTGTATCCCGCATCGGCACGATTGTTCCGGGAACCGGCGACGTCCAGTACAACAACAGAGAGGCGCTCTTTTCCGAGTTTGCGAACGCCTAAATTAGCATGATATAGGCCGCCATTGGGGCAACCCGGTGGCGGCTTTACTTGTTTGGAGGAAGAATGGAAAACATCACAGCTGGTAAGAGCTTGAAAATTGCGGTTCTTATAAGCGGCAGCGGAAGCAACCTGCAGGCCATCATCGACGAATCTGCTGCAGGCAGGCTTGATGCGGAGATCGTTCTGGTGGTGGGCTCGCGTCCTGATGCATACGGCATCAAACGCGCCGAGGCTGCGGGCATTCCCACGCTGGTGATGTGCAAGGAGGACTACGCCGACGCTCTTGCTGCCAACGAACGTATAGCAAAAGCATGCAAGGAGGCTGCAGCGGAGTACTTGGTGATGGCAGGTTACATGCGCATGGTCCTGCCTCCCGTGCTCGACGCCTATCCCAACAAGGTGATCAACCTGCATCCGGCGCTTCTTCCTTCCTTCAAAGGAGCGCATGCTATCCAGGATGCCTTCGATGCAGGCGTCAAGGTCGCCGGTGTGACCGTGCATTTCGCCAATGAGGATTACGACAAAGGGCCCATCATTGCGCAGCGTGCCCTTGCGGTTGAGGAGGGGTGGAGCGTCGATGACCTTGAAGAGGCCATTCACGCCGTCGAGCATAAGCTCTATCCCGAGGTTTTAGCCTTGGTGGCTGCGGGTCGTGTGAAGGTGACGCCGGACGGCAAGACCTCCATCGCTCAAGGGGATTAGCGTCCCTGCGATATCTCCTGCAAGTTGCGGCCGCGTTCCTCTTTGTAGGGACGTGGCCGTTTTTCGTGCCAGGTGCGCCGCACGGTTTCGTCAATCTGCTTCTGCAGCGATTGGTGGTGTGCGTATTGGGCTTCGGGTTGCGCGGGGCAACGTCGCATATGCTGCCGCACTTGCTGCCACTCACGGAAAACGGGTCTGCCGTTCGTAAAATGCAGGTTTCGTGTGCTTGCAAGCGTGGGGGAGCGTTACTAAAGTTTTAAGTACATTCCCAAAGATGAACGAGCCAGATGGCAGGCCTTCTCTCGACCTGACACCGACCCGACATCCTCAGCAGAAAAGAAGGTTAACATCATGGCTACCGTAGTTGTCTCCGGCATGTCGGCCACCCCAGCCGAAGCCACCACTTCCGTTGAAACAAAAACCGTCGAGGAGCATGAGCAGGGAACCCTGACTTCCAACAAGCAGGTTGCCGAGCTTTTCGGCATGGCCTTCGTTGCACTTGCGTTCAACGTGGCTTGCGTTGCCGTAGCTGCTTTCCTCTAAGGTGCAGTGCACTTGATTAATTGGAATCTTTGCGCTGGCACTTGCTTGTGACAGGTCTAATGCTTCTGCATAAGGAATCGCATTTACCAAGTAGAGCGTAATATCAGCAAAGCTTAGAGATTCGAAAATATGCCCACCCCGTCATCGACGAGGTGGGCATTGCTTTTGCGTTGGGCAGCCTTTGCTCTTAACGCCGAGTTAAGCAGCTGCTATCGGCTGGGCTTGTCTGCAGTGCGCCCTTATTGCGTTTTGCGGTGGGGCAGGGGCATCCGCGTTGGCTCTTAGTGATGGAACAAGCGCATCCCGGTGAAAGCGAGGGCGATGCCATATTTGTTACATGCCTCGATTACGTTGTCGTCTCGGATGGAGCCGCCGGGCTCGGCGATGTAATCGACGCCGGACTTGCGGGCACGCTCCACGTTGTCGCCGAAGGGGAAGAAAGCGTCGGATCCGCAGCTGACGCCCTTGAGCTGGGCGACCCACTCAGCGCGCTCTTCGCGGGTGAGGGGCTCGGGCTTCACCTTGAAGGTTTCCTGCCAAACGCCCTCGGCTAGCACGTCTTCGTACTCGTCGGAGGTGTACACGTCGATTGCGTTGTCGCGGTTGGGGCGGCGAATGCCATCGACGAACTGAAGGCCGAGCACCTTCGGATGCTGGCGAACGAACCAGTTGTCTGCTTTGTCGCCGGCGAGCCTGGTGCAGTGGATGCGGCTCTGCTGGCCCGCACCGACGCCGATGGTCTGGCCGTCCTTCACATAGCAAACGGAGTTCGATTGGGTGTATTTCAGCGTGATCAGCGCAACGATGAGATCGGTTTTCGCATCTGCGGGAATCTCCTTGTTGTCGCTTACCACGTTATCGAGCAGCGCCTGGTTGATCTCGAAGAAGTTATGACCCTGCTCGAAGGTGATGCCGAAGACATCCTTGCATTCCTGCTGCTCGGGAACGTAGGCAGGGTCGATCTGGACGATGTTGTAATTGCCCTTTTTCTTTGACTTCAGGATCTCAAGCGCTTCTGCGGTATAGCCGGGTGCGATGATGCCGTCGGAAACCTCGTATTTAAGGTAGCGGGCGCAGGCGGCGTCGCACACGTCGGAAAGGGCTGCCCAGTCGCCGTAGGAGCACAGGCGGTCGGCGCCGCGAGCGCGGATGTAAGCGCAGGCGATGGGGCTCAGCTCGGCGTCGTCGACGAAGTAGATCTGCTTGTCAACCTCGGTCAAAGGCTTGCCAACAGCGGCGCCAGCGGGCGAAACATGCTTGAACGAGGCTGCGGCAGGCATGCCCGTTGCCTCCTTGAGCTCTTTGACGAGCTGCCAGGAATTAAGCGCATCAAGGAAGTTGATGTAACCAGGGCGGCCGTTGAGCACGGTTACCGGCAAATCCTCGCCGTTCTTCATGAAGATGCGCGCTGGCTTTTGGTTGGGGTTGCAACCGTATTTGAGTTCCAATTCGTTCATGGGTGCTCCTTCGTTTTAGTCGCCGAGGTTCTTGTTCCAGATGCTTACCTGGCCGTTGACGTTCGCGTAGAGCGAAACCTTGTTGTCCTGGTTGAGCGCGCCCCACACTTCGTCTGCTTCGGGCATGCTCACCTTGATGGGCTCGCCGGCAAAACTTGGAAGGGGATTGCCGTCGCCTTGATAGGTGCTGATGAAGTAGCCCTCGCCCTCTTCGATGCCCTCGTAGCAGAAGAAGTTGCGCTGGCATGTACCTGCGTTGTGCTTGAGGATGGAGATCTCAAAGCTGCCGTCTTCGCGGATGTAGGCGCTGATGCGCGGGGTGAAATTGGGCTCGTCGGGTTCGTACTCGCGTGTCATGCAGGCCTTGCGCCATCCCAGATCGCGGATGGTGTCGGTCTGATCGCCGTTGGTTACGATCAGGGCGCCTTCGACCTTGCGCACCGGATGGTAGATGATCAGGCTCGGGTCCTCGAGCTTGGAGGGGTCGTGGGCCTCGGTGCGGATGCCGTCGGCCGTTTCGGTGAAGACGCGGTTGCGGCTGTTGGCGCTGCGGCCCATGATCCAGTAGTAAACGCGGTTTTTGCCGACGACGATGCCACGCCCCGGATAGGGGTTGTTGCGAAGCAGTTCGAGCAGGTCAGTCATGGTAAGTCCTTCCTTTGCTATCGCGGGTGCTTGGTTTGCCGGTTTCGTGCGCGATTTTGAGCATGCACATTAATGAAAAAAGCAAACCAAGCTCATTGCTGAATTTGGTTTGCCCAGACGGTCGGCTTGAGTATTAAGATGGTCATCTGCTCCCCCGTGGTGATCCACAATTCCGTCAGTCACACATGACAGCACGATTTTAACATGAGCCGATGCGAAGGCTTGGGGAAATGGATAGCTTGGGAAAATGAAAAAGGCTCCGAAGAGCCTTGAATTAACTGGTACTCCCGATCGGATTCGAACCGACGATCTCCGCCTTGAGAGGGCGGCGTCCTAAACCGCTAGACGACGGGAGCATATGTAAAAGGCTCCGAGGAGCCTTGAATTAACTGGTACTCCCGATCGGATTCGAACCGACGATCTCCGCCTTGAGAGGGCGGCGTCCTAAACCGCTAGACGACGGGAGCATATGTAAAAGGCTCCGAGGAGCCTTGAATTAACTGGTACTCCCGATCGGATTCGAACCGACGATCTCCGCCTTGAGAGGGCGGCGTCCTAAACCGCTAGACGACGGGAGCATATGTAAAAGGCTCCGAGGAGCCTTGAATTAACTGGTACTCCCGATCGGATTCGAACCGACGATCTCCGCCTTGAGAGGGCGGCGTCCTAAACCGCTAGACGACGGGAGCACAAATGGCTGGGGTGGAAGGAGTCGAACCCTCACATACGGTACCAGAAACCGCTGTACTGCCATTATACTACACCCCAGTGGGTGGCTTGACCGTTTCGGGTCATGCGCAAGACGGTATATTAGGGTGCTACCCAGCTTGAGTCAAGCGTTAATTCAAACTTTTTTGGACAGATGTCGTGCAAGCTGTGACCTTGTTGGCTCAGCGCGGTTTGAATTAGGCTTGAAATCACCCAGAACGCTCTCCTTGAACAGGAGGCTTCAATGAATCCTTATATTACCAACGACCTGGCATTGCTCGATCCCGTCCAGGATCTTATGGGCAGCGATCTTTTCATGAGGCGGACTTTGCTGGCCTCAATGGTCGCGGGAAGAAGGTCCCTTCGTTTTCTTTTGGCGCCGAACGGCTACGGCAAAACCAGCTTGGCACTGACGTACGCGAAGCTTGCATTCGGTTTGAAATCGTTTTGGTGGGTGGACTCTCAGGATCCGCGCTTCATGCTCGATCTTGATTCCTGCGCTGCCCAGCGATCCAACGAGCTTGGCGAGTTCGTATCGTCTCATGCGCCGAGCTTGTTGGTTTTCGACGATGTGCCGAACCTCGCCGATGAGCGTGAGCGCGCATTCATGGATCTTTTGGCCGATGCGTCTTCCAAGGGTTGGGAGCTTGTCGTCACTTCGACGAATCTTTCGATGGCGGATTTTTCGTGCGGCAGCGTAGCACGCGCGGCTGACTCTGACCTGCGCGAGGCTCACCCGGGGCTTAAGGCTCAATATTTGTTTGCAAGGGATTTGCTTCTTGGCGAAACGGAGCTGAAGCAGCTCTTGGGCGCAAAGGGCATGGCCTCTTTCGTCCCCGGTACCGCAGCCTGCATTCCGGCTCTGGTTTTCGGGGCAGGGGCGAGGCGCGCTTCCTTTCTCAAAGATCTTGCAGAGCGTGTGGATGGAAGTAAGGCTGCGCTTGCCCTTGTCTCGATGGTTCTTCAGCCTGAGTGCTTGGCGGACCTGGATTCGTTTTGTGCAGGTAAGACGATGTCTTGTGGGCCTTATTTCGTGCGAGATGCCCCTCATGCGGGATTCACCTCGGTAAAGGAAGCCTGCTTTCCTCTTCCGTTAACCGAAGACGAACGCTTTTTATTGTTCAAGCGTGCGCAGCCACGCTTGGGCCTGTGCCTTTTCGAACAAGAGGAAAACTCGCAGCTTGCATTTGCAAAACGTTTGCAGGAATGCCTGGTGGCCAAAGGCGAGCTGTCGTTGGCAGGGCGCATCTGCGCCTTTTCGGGCGAAGAAGAGCTTATTGACAGCTTCGTATCGGAGCATGGGGTCGAGCTGCTGGCGCGCGCCCATTTCCTTGCGCTGGTCGAGCTTGCTCGTGCTTCGACGAAAGGCTCGAGCTCCTATGAAGTGCGCCTGATGCAAGCGTTTGCATTTCTTGGGCTCGGTGACTCCGCAGCAGCCCTTGAAGAGTTGAACTCCCTTGCTGCGTTTTCCCTGGACCCTAAGGAAAAGGCGCTTCTTTCATTGGCACGTGCCGTGATGTTTGCGCGCGAAGCGGTCGACGGCAAGGAGGCCGTGAAGGCGCACATAAAAACTCTGGGTCATCTTATCGGCGCTCAGCCGATGGAGCCTCGTTCGCTCACGAACATGCTCGTCTTAGCCAGCGTCGAGTCCACAAGGAAGGGCTCGGTCATGGCTGCGAGCTTGCGGCGGCGCACGGGCAAGGCTGCTTCGAGCGAATCCGTTCTTGCAGCGGCTTGGATGGTGCTGTTGGTGATGCATCAGCGCCGCGGCTTCAAAGTTGCCAAGCAGCTTGCGGATTCGTTTGCCCAGGCAAGCTCCTCGCTTGCGCTTCGCAGCGAGCCGGGCATTCTTGAGTGCGTGCTCGACGCGTGCGCACGCCAGACCTTCGGCGGTGAGGCGGGCAAAGTTTGCGGCAGGTCCTTGTTCGCGCGCAGCGGCAAGGTGAAGGAGCGCATCGCGCGAGAGCGCAAGCAGTGGATGGCTGCTAGCCCCAGCACGGGATTTGGTGCTTACGGCGCAGGCCCTTCAAAGGTCTTTCCCGTGGCTTTGGCTAAGTTGCCGAAGAATCTGCAGCTGGGGGTTTTGCCCGGCGATGAGCTCAAGCCAGACCAGGAGACAGGCGTTTTCAGGCTCTTCGGTGGCTTTGAGTTGCGCCTCCCGAACGCCGCACCCCCTTTGCAGGAGCAAGACGAAAATACTCTTTCCCTAGATGCCGAGAGTACGGGCGAGAACCTTCTTTTCCAGGTAGGCGAGAATGCGAACGGAAGCGATGAGGCCTGCGAGGGGAGCGCTGTTGCGGGGCAGGCCGAAGAGTGTGGTGAGGGCGCTTCGATGAACTCGCCTTCCGGTTCTGAAGCCCAAGGGGCGATCGTCGTCGATTTCGCTCGTGCGGCGAAATCGGCCAAAAGGCAGGATCCCCCAAAAGAGGCTCCTGTGGCGGCCGAAGGGGAGGGCGTGCCCGGGGAGCTTTCCGAGCCTATCCGTCTGCGCGCCAAGGCCCAGTTGCTCATGAGCCTTCTTGCGCTCAACCACGACAAGGAGATCTCGCGCGATTGGCTGTGCACCTCGTTGTGGCCTGCGGCGGGCGACCATTCGCGAAGGACGAGCTTCTATTCCCTTTGGAGCTATGTCTCGCGCACGATTCGCAAGTACGATTGCATGCCGTTTTTGGATTGCAACAGGAATGCGGCGATGTTCCGCGACGGAGTGATCGTCCTCGATTTAACCGTTGCCGAAGACTTGTGCCGCAGGCTTGAGCTTGACAGTATCTCTGCCTATGAGCGTCTGGAGCTGTTGGAGCGCCTGCGGCAGGTGTATCGCGGGCCACTTTTGCCAGGGGTCGCGCAAAAAGACATAGAGCTTGCGCGTGCGACGTGGGAGCGCAGGGTGGTCGATGCAATCTTGAGTTCGGTGAGCGCACTTGATCTGCCGGGGGCTGCCGCCGCGGTTGAGGATCACTTGAGCTTCGCCTTCAACATCGACCCGACGCGTCAAGACCTGGCATATGCGCTTATGCGCGCACAGCGTTTGCTGGGGCGCCACGCCGAGGCAACCGAAACTTTCATCCGCTGCCAGAAGGAGTCTCTTGAGCGTCATGGCATCGGGGCGAACGCTCGTTTGAAGGATTTGTATCAAGATGTGCTCGACGACGTCTCCTAGCAAAAAGGAGGGTCTAGCTGTGGTAAAGTTTCGAGCAAATGTGATATATGCGCTTATGAGCGGCGCGCTACAAGAAAGAAGCACCTTTTTATGGGATTTCTCTCCAAGATTTTAAGTGTGGGCGAAGGTAAGGCCCTGAAGAAATACAACAAGGTCGTTGTGCAAATCAACGCGCTTGAGCCCAAGATGGAGGCTTTGTCGGACGAGGAGCTTTCGGCCCTGACGCCGGCGTTCCGCGAGCGTCTGAGCAACGGTGAGACCCTGGAAGATCTGCTTCCCGAGGCTTTTGCGGCTGTTCGCGAGGCCTCCAGGCGAACCATCGGCTTGCGTCATTACGACGTGCAGTTGATCGGTGGCATGGCTCTCCACGATGGCAAAATCGCCGAGATGCATACCGGTGAAGGTAAGACCCTGGTGTCC
>CAVBOO010000026.1:0-9356 GCA_963597045.1 bacterium
GCGCCAGCTCCGAGGAGTGCTCGCTGCGCATCCGTCAGCTTTTGTGGCCCGGCAACGAGAGCTCCGCAAGCGACTTCATCGTGGTCGATTCCATGGCCATCAACCTGGCCACCTACCAGGTCACCGTCGGCGGCGAGCCTGTGGACTTCACCTACCTTGAGTACGCGCTTTTGGCCTTCCTGGTAACGCATCCGGGGCGCACTTATTCGCGTGATGCGCTTCTTCGCCGCGTATGGGGCTTCGATTACTTCGGTGGCAGCCGCACCGTCGACGTCCATGTTCGTCGTGTTCGCGCCAAGCTTGGCCCCGAGCTTTCGCAGCATCTTGAGACTGTCCGCGGCGTCGGTTATCTCTGGAGCGCCTAGTTTCCAAGAAGCACACATGGTCGCTCTTGTGCTCTTCCCTGCTGCGCTACGCCTGAAATTCTTCAAGCAGCTCTTCCTTGCTTCGGGGGAGAGCTGCTTGTTTTTTTGCTGGGGCGTATGAAGCGCTCCAATGCGTACGATCCTGAAGTTTGCTTTCCTCGGCACCCGCGGCCGCAGGCGATCCTCGCTTCTCCTCGATCTTAAGGAGGCTTGCTTCCGAGGGGCTTGCCTGTGTTTGCGCGGTATAATTTCGGCTGATTTGAATTCGAGAGGAAGCCCTACATGTCAAAGAAGATCGCCGTTATCGACGGAAACTCCCTGATGCATCGTGCCTTTCATGCCGTGCCGCCTTCCATGGTCGCGCCGGATGGAACCCCCACGAACGCGGCCTTCGGCTTCCTTTCCATGCTCATAAAGTTCATCGAGATTTCGAGCCCCGATGCCATCGTGTGCGCCTTCGACAAGGGGCGCCCGGCATTTCGCACCGAGGCCCTGGAGCAATACAAGGCCACGCGCCCGCCCATGGACCCCAGCTTGAAAGCCCAGTTCCCGGTGATCGAGAAGCTTCTTGAATCCATGAACATCCCGGTTGTCGCGCTGCCCGGCTGGGAGGGCGACGACATCCTGGGCACGGTTTCGGCGCGCTGCGAGAAGCTCGGCTACACGAGCCTTCTGGTCACGGGCGATAAGGACGCCTACCAGCTTTCCAGCGATCTTACGCGCATCGTCACCACCAAGCGCGGCATCACCGATATCGCCGTGTACGGCCCCGACGAGGTGTTCGAGCGCTATGGCGTCACGCCTGCGCAGTTCCCGGATTTCCTTGGCCTGATGGGCGACTCTTCCGACAACATCCCGGGTGTGCCGGGCATCGGCGCCAAGACCGCGGCCAAGCTTTTGGCGAAGTACGGCAGCATCGAGGGCATCTACGACAACCTGGGCGATCTCAAGGGCAAGCAGCTCGAGAACCTTACCAACAACAAGGACGCTGCCTTCCTTTCCCGCCAGGTCGCAACCATCGTGCGCGATGCCGATTTCGAGTTGGACATCGAGCAGATTTCCTGGCCGAGCTTCGACCCCGCGCTCGTGTCCGAGGCTTTTGGCGAATACCGCATGATGTCGCATTTGGGCAAGGTCTTAAGCTTCGCCGGAACCGGATCGGCTCCCGCAATCCAGGTTGATCTGCCGAAGTGGGAACCGCTTGTTCGCGGGGCCGAGGCGCGCACCGCTCTCGATTCCCTGCTTGCGCAAGAAGTAGAGCTTTCACTTGCCTGGTCCGAGTCGGGGCAGGCCTCCCTCTTCGAGACGAGCCTGACGCTCGCGGTCCATTTGCCCGAAGACAAGGGCACCGCCGTCTTCACCGGCGATGAGGCCGCATCCGCCATCGCCGACATCGTGCGCGGCGCCACCTTCAACTGTCACGATGCCAAGGAAACCATCAAGCGCGCCTTCCCAAGCGATTCGTCCGAGCCTGCGCTTTTGAGCGTCCCCGAGGTGATGGGCGCCAGTTTCTTCGATGTCGCCTTGGCCAACTACGTGTGCAACTCCGACGCCGGCAAGCAGAGCCTGTCCGATTTAGCTCAGGAAAAGCTCGGCGTTTTGCCTCTTGACCCAGCGGACGATGCCGCCCTCGTTTTGGCCCGTGATGCTGCCATCGTCGAGGCCCTGGCAGGCAAATTGGCCAAAGAGCTCGAGGCTCATGGCTCAAACGGGGTTTACCACTCCATCGATGCGCCTTTGGTGGGCGTGCTTGCCTGCATGGAGCGCGTCGGCGCCGCCATCGACGTTGATGCCCTGGCTTCAATCTCGATTGAGACGGGGGCTGAGCTTGAATCTTTGCGCAAGCAGATTTACGAACTCGCGGGCGAGGAGTTCAACATCGATTCGCCCAAGCAGCTCTCCCACATCCTGTTCGAGGTGCTGGGTCTTCCTCCTGCCAAAAAGACGCGCACTGGTTACTCGACCGACGCCAAGGTGCTCAAAGATCTTGCGCAAAGCCACGAGCTTCCCGCCAAGGTGCTCGAATATCGCGAATATGCCAAGATCAAGAGCACGTATGTTGATGCCCTGCCGCGCATGCGCGCCGGCGATGGCCTGGTTCATTCGAGCTTCCACGAGATGGTGACCACCACCGGCCGCCTTTCCTCGAGCAACCCTAATCTGCAAAACATTCCCGTGCGCACCGATTTTGGCCGCACCATTCGTCGCTGCTTCATTCCATTGAAGTCCGATCATGTCTTCGTGTCGGCTGACTACTCGCAGATCGAGCTGAGGCTTCTTGCCCATCTGTCGGGGGACGACGCCCTGATCGAGGCCTTCAATTCGGGCGCCGATTTCCATGCCGCCACTGCCGCTAACGTCTTCGGCGTGCCCCTAGATGAGGTGACGCCGCAAATGCGCAGCCGAGCGAAGGCGGTCAACTTCGGCATCGTCTACGGGCAGCAGGCCTTTGGCCTGGCGAAGAGCCTGGGGATCCCCGTCTACGAGGCGCAGGAGATGATCAATCGCTACTTCGCCGCGCATCCCGGCGTCAAGGACTTCCTTGAGGAAGTGGTCGCCGAGGCCAAGGAAAAGGGCTACGCCGAGACGCTCTTCGGGCGCAGGAGGCACATCCCCGACCTACGCTCGAGCAACGGCAACAAGCGCAAGTTCGGCGAGCGCACCGCAATGAACCACCCGATGCAGGGCACCGCCGCCGACATCATCAAGATGGCGATGGTTCAAGTTGCCGAGCAGCTGGAATCGGGCGGCTTTAAGGCTCAGATGATGCTGCAGGTGCACGACGAACTCGACTTCAGCTGCCCCAAGCACGAGGTGGAGCGTTTAAGCAAGATGGTTGCCGAGGCGATGCAGGGCGTCGTGGAGCTTAAAGTGCCCCTGCTGGTCGATGTGAGCGCAGGCGACAATTGGGCGCAGGCGCACTAGGCTCCAGGGCTTTTGGGCTTGCCGCAATTTGTGAAACTAGGGCTTGCTAAGATGCGAGATTCTGATATCATTCAACAGGTTGCACCGTTCGGGTGCAGCTAAGGAATAAGTGCGATGATACGCGGAGACGGTGCATACGTTCCATCGCGTGTTGCAAAAGCCCAGGTAGGGTCGATGCGCGCAAGTGGTCTTGCTACTTTCACGCAAACAAGCTATCGCATGCGTTTATTCAAGGAGAATTATGTACGCAATCGTTAAGACTGGCGGCAAGCAGTACAAGGTTTCGGCCGGCGACTGCCTGAACGTCGAGAAGCTCGAGGGCGAAGTCGGCGACAAGGTCGCTCTGACCGCCATCGCAACCGTTGACGGCGCAAAGGTCGTTGCAGATCCTGCCGAGGCAGCTAAGACCAAGGTCGAGGCTGAGATCATCGAGCAGTTCCGCTCCGACAAGGTCATCGTCTTCAAGTTCAAGAAGCGCAAGAACTACAAGCGCACCAAAGGTCATCGTCAGAACCTCACTCGCATCAAGATCACCGCAGTGGGCTCTGATTCCGCAGAGTAGATTTTAAGGAGGGAATGACATGGCACATAAAAAAGGTCAAGGCTCCATCCGCAATGGTCGCGACTCCGAGTCCAAGCGTCTTGGTTGCAAGCGCTTCGCAGGCGAGCACGTCACTCCTGGCGTGATTCTCGTTCGCCAGCGTGGCACCCACTTCCATCCCGGCGAGAACGTCGGCCGCGGTAAGGACGACACGCTGTTCGCACTGGTCGAGGGTACCGTCGAGTACACCAAGGGCGTTAAGCGCAAGGTTCACGTCCGTCCTGCCGTCGAGGCATAAAGCGGATTCATACCATACTTTTTGGAGCCCCCTGCTTTGCCAGGGGGCTTTTCGTTTAGAATCGAGAAAGTTTTTCTAAGGCCTTGTTGCTTGGCGGCAAGGCGTTGTTTGCAAGAAATGGGAGCACCTATGTTCACAGACAAAGTGCGGATTTTCCTTAAGGCCGGCGATGGCGGTGCGGGCTGCATGTCTTTCAGGCGTGAGGCCCATGTGCCCAAGGGCGGCCCCGACGGCGGCGACGGCGGCCGTGGCGGCAACATCATCGTGCGCGCCGATTTGGGCTGCTCATCGCTCATCGATTACCGTTTCAAGCATCATTTCAAGGCTACGCGCGGTACGCACGGCAAGGGCTCCAAGATGCATGGCTCCTCCGGTGAGGATTTGATTCTCAAGGTCCCCGTGGGCACTATCGTGCGCGAGTACGACGACGAGACCAAGGAGGTCGGCGAGGTCGTTGCCGACCTTACGCACGACGGCGAGGAAGTTATCGTCGCCCGCGGTGGTTATGGCGGCAGGGGCAACTGCCATTTCGTCACCCCGACACGCCGTGCACCCGCTTTCGCGGAGCTGGGCGTTCCGGGCGAAGAATGCTGGATTGAGATGGAGATGAAGCTCATGGCCGACGCCGCCCTGGTGGGCGTGCCCTCGGCGGGTAAAAGCTCCATCATCTCGCGCATCTCGGCAGCCAAGCCGAAGATCGGCGACTACCCCTTCACCACGCTTGTCCCCAATCTCGGTGTGGTCAAAACCAACGATTACGATTACGTCGTCGCGGACGTCCCCGGCCTTATCGAGGGCGCGCATGAGGGCAAGGGCCTAGGGCATGAATTCCTTAGGCACATCGAGCGCTCGGCAGTGACTTTGCATGTTGTGGACCTTACGGGCGGCTATGAGGGCCGCGACCCAGTTGAGGATTACCGCATCATCAAGCGTGAGCTCGAGCTTTACGCCAAGGAGCTTGCCGATAGGCCTTGCATCGTCGTGGGCAACAAAATCGACATGCCCGGCACCGAGGATGCGGCCAAGCGTTTGCAAGCCGAGGTTCGCGCCGATGCGATCGCTGCTGTGGGCGGCGACGAATGGGACATCGACAAAAGCCCCATCAACCCTAAGGTTTTCCTGGTGTCCGCGGTTACCGGCCAGGGGATCGAGGCGCTCAAGCAGGCTGCTGGCGCCATGGTCGAGAAGGTGCGCGAGGAGCGCCGCCGCGAGCAGGCAAGCATCGAGCATTACGATCAGGTATGGCAGCATCGCCGTGAGGAGCGTGAGAAGAAGTTCACCATCACGCAGATCGCCCCGGGTTCCTTCCGCGTTTCCGGCAAGCAGATCGAGCGCATGGTTTACCAGACCGACTGGGACAACGACGAGGCCGTTGCCTTCCTGCAGCATCGCTTCAAGCGCTTGGGGCTTGATAGCGCCCTTGAGCGCGCAGGTGCCTGCGACGGCGACGAGATCACCATCTTGGAGGTCACCTTCGAGATGGAGTCGAGCCGCATGCATGACGACGTTTACGATGGATTGGATATCTAGTGTCCGAGCGCAAGGTTATCGTCATTAAAATCGGCTCGTCCACCCTGGTGAACGACGAAGGGGTGCTCGATCGCGGGTATCTCTCCGAGCTTGCCGATAAGGTTGTCATGCTTCGGAGCGCCGGTTGGTCGCCCGTCATCGTGTCGAGCGGCTCCATCGCCTGCGCCCTTCCGATTCTGGGCTACTCCAAGCGCCCTGCCGACATGCCTTCGCTTCAGGCGGCGGCATCCGTTGGAACCAACATCCTGTTCGGCGGCTACAACGAGGAGTTCTCGCGCAAGGGGCTGCTTATCTCCACGGTCCTTCTTACGCGTGCCACCACCTCTAACCGCGATTCGTACCTGTGTGCACGTGACACTTTGCTTCGGCTGCTTGAGCTGGGCGTGGTGCCGGTAGTCAACGAAAACGACACCATTTCGGTCGATCAGATCAAGTTCGGGGACAACGATACCTTGGCAGCGCTCGTGTCATGCCTGATCAAAGCTGATTTGTGTGTTTTGTTCAGCGACATCGACGGCCTCTACACCGCAAATCCCAACAACGATCCCACGGCAAGCTTGATTCCGCGCGTCGAGAAGGTGACGCCCGAGATCATGGCCTTGGCCGATGGTGTGGGTTCTTCGGTGGGCAGCGGCGGCATGATAACCAAGCTGCGCGCCGCGCGCGTTTTGATGGTGGCAGGCATCTCGATGCTCATCTGCCATGGGCGCAAGCTCGAGAGCCTCGACGCCATCGCCGAGGGCAAGCCGGTGGGTACCTTGTTCGATATGGGCGGCAAACGCCACGAAATTACCCCGCGCAAGCTTTGGATCGCCCTTGGCAACACGGTCAAAGGCGCGGTCTTCGTCGATGATGGCGCGGCGCATGCCTTGCTCGAGCGTGGGTCGTCCTTGCTTCCCGTCGGTATGACCCGCGTCGAGGGCAACTTCGAGGTTGGCGACGTGATTGACATCAAAGACGAGGCTGGGCGTACCTTGGCGCGCGGTTTGGCGGGCGCCACCTCCGACGAGGCGGAGCTTGCCTGCGGCTGGACACAAGAGCGCATAGGCGCCAACAACTTGCTGCGCGATCTTTCGCGCCGCCCCATGGTTCATCGCGACGAACTGGTGGTTTTCGACTAGGCCTTTCGCCCATGCGCTGTTGCGCCTGGCGTTCGTGTCGCCGAGCAGCTTGAAGTCGCGTTAACCGGCTTTGCCGATGGGCTACCGCGTCTGGTGTCTGTTCCACTTCGTTGCCGCCGAGCCTCTTTTCGAGGTTGAATCGTCAAGGCGCTGCGTTTTGAGAGCGGGTATCATGGCGGTTTCGTCACTGTTATTCCTTCGGCATTTACCGCCGCACGGCTCACCTGGTGGAGCCGTGCGGCTTTTGCATATAAAATGACGAATCAATGAAACGATTCTTGTTTTCGTCGCGATTTGCTGGGAGGCTCCATGGGTGAAGCACGTAACGCCGCACTGAAGGCCAAGGCGGCCTCTCGTCCGCTGGCTTTGATGAGCGCTGACGCTCGCAACAAGATTCTGTTCGCCATGGCTGCTGCCTTGCGCGACAACGCAAAGGCCATTTGCGCGGCAAACGCGCAAGACATGGAGCGTGCGCGTGCGAAAGACACGAAGGATTCGCTTTTGGATCGCCTGTTTTTGGACGGGGGACGCATCGATGCCATGGCCGCGGGCCTGGAAGCCTTGGCGGCTTTGCCCGACCCCGTGGGAAAGGTCTTGGAGGAGCGCAAGCTCTACAACGGCATCGAGCTTAGTCGGGTGACGGTCCCCATAGGGGTCGTTGCCATGGTGTACGAGGCGCGTCCCAACGTCACTGCCGATGCGGCGGGTATCTGTCTTAAAAGCGGCAACGCCTGCGTCCTGCGCGGCGGCTCGCTTGCCATCCATTCCTGCGTTGCCATTGCCGACGTGATGCACTCAGCGGCAGTGGCGGCAGGCGCTCCTGAAAACTGCATCACCATCATCAGGTCCACCGATCGAGCGCAGACAGGCGAGCTTTTGGGCTTGCGCGGATTGGTCGACGTTTTGATCCCGCGCGGCGGCGCCGGCCTGATCGAGCGTTGCGTGAAAGAGGCCCAAGTTCCCGTCATCGAGACGGGGACGGGCAACTGCCATGTGTACGTGCACGAATCGGCCGACTTTGCAAAGGCGCGCAGCATCGTGATGAATGCCAAGACTCAGCGTACCGGTGTATGCAATGCCTGCGAATCCTTGCTCGTGGACGCGTCTGTCGCGGCTGAGTTTTTGCCCACGATGCTGTTGGAGCTCGCGCAGGCGGGCGTAACCGTTCATGCCGATAAGGCTTCCTTCGATGCTGTTGCGAACTCCGACTTGCCCAACGACGACAAGGCTCTGACGCTTGGTCACATGCTTGAGGCCACCGACGAGGATTGGGGCAGGGAATACCTCGACCTCGAGATCAGCGTTTGCGTTCTTAGCGGCGGCGTCGCACAGGCTATCGAGCACATCAACGAATACGGCACCGGCCATTCCGAGGCCATCGTTGCCGAAGATCCGCAGGCCGCGCAGGCTTTCACGCGCGGGGTTGATGCGGCGGCGGTCTACGTCAACGCCTCCACACGCTTCACCGATGGGGGAGAGTTCGGCTTAGGTGCCGAGATCGGCATCAGCACGCAGAAGCTCCATGTGCGCGGCCCCTTCGCCCTGGAGGCTCTGGTCACCTACAAGTACATCATGCGCGGCACTGGTCAGGTGCGTGCTTGATGGCTGTCCTTTTGACTGCCAACCAGAACTTAGACGATGCGCTCGCGGGTCTGCGCAAGCACGGGTGCGAAAGCGAGCCTTTGAGGCTTGGCATCATGGGCGGCACCTTCGACCCCATTCACGTGGGGCATCTGATTCTTGCCGAGCAGGTCCACGATGCGCTTGACCTCGATTTCGTCCTCTTCATCCCAACGGGCAACCCTTCCTTCAAGCGCGATAAGCTGGTGCGCCCTGCCGCCGATCGCCTTCGCATGGTCGAGCTTGCCATTGAAGGCAATCCTCATTTCCTCGTAAGCGATATGGAGGTCGTTCGCGAAGGCGTCACTTACACCCTCGATACCCTGCGGGAGCTTCATGTGCTTTTGCCTGCCGCCGAGCTGTTTTTCATCATGGGCTCGGACACCTTGCTTACCCTGGATCATTGGAGGGCATCCGAGGAATTGGCCAAGCTCGCAATCTTCGTGGGCGTCAACCGTCCCGGCGACTCCTTGGCCTCTGAAAAGGATCTGGGGCATTTGCGCGCGCTCGGCTTCAAGGCGCTGCTTCTTGATGCGCCCGCGCTTGAGGTTTCCTCAAGCGACATTCGCCAGCGTCTTGAAAGAGGTCGTTCTGTGAGGTATCTCGTTCCCGATTCGGTGATACGCTATGCTGATGAAAGGCGCTTATACCAATAGGGAGCGCTTGATCGTCTTCAAGATCGGAGGGGTCCAATCATGGGGAAGCTCGAAAAGAAGCTCAAGAAGAATCGTCGCGAATTCGACGCTGCCGAGCGCTATTCCGACAAGCAGATAGACAAGACGCTCGCCAAGATCCTTGCCAACAAGAAGATCTCGGCCAAGCGCGCCCGCAAGCTCTTCAAGGCGCAGGACGAGGTCGACCGTTTGTCCGCCCGCGTCGAGCGCCTTGAGTTCAAACTGGCCAAGAAGAAGGCCAAGGCCAATCGTCGGGAGCTCATCCGCTCCATCGAGGATGCA
>CAVBOO010000027.1:0-8814 GCA_963597045.1 bacterium
CCCTTATCCTTAAGGAAAACTCCGACGGTACCGTACGCGGAAGCCTTCGAGCCAAAGACTCGACCAACGTGGCCCAGATAGCCAAACACTACGATGGGGGCGGTCACGTAGCCGCCGCCGGCTTCACCTACAAAGGTTCGCTCGAGGAAGCCGTCAAAGAAGTCCCTTATTTCGTTTGCAGTTCCTGCTTCGGCGGAAAGGCGTAGAGGGTTCATGGCGAAAAAGCGAGGCACCTCGGGTATTTCCCGCATCATAGCCATCGATAAACCGGTTGGTAAATCATCCCACGATATGGTCAATGCCGTAAGGCGCATCTACGATGAGCGCAGGGTGGGACACACGGGCACGCTTGACCCTCTGGCCTCGGGAGTATTGACTGTCTGCGTAGGACCTGCCGCTCGCCTCGACGCCTATCTTGTCGACCATGATAAGAGCTACGTCATGGACATCGTTTTCGGCTATTCAACCACCACCGACGATGCTGAAGGGGAAGTGTTGGAATCGGCCACGCCCCCTCAGGTGCTCTTCGACCTTTCCTTCGCTGAAGAAACCGTGCAAGGCCTGGTGGGTAAATCCATTCAGGTACCGCCCTCATACTCGGCTATCAAGGTCAACGGGACTAAAGCTTACGAGGCCGCGCGCAAAGGTCAAGATATCGTGCTCGAAGCGCGCCCTTTCGAGGTATATGAGGCGCGTCTTAAAGCGCTAGACGTACGCACTAGCGAAAACGGTAGCAAGCTTCCCGTCTGGCGTGTCTTCATGCATGTGTCTAAGGGAACCTACATGCGCTCCATCGCGCGCGACATCGGCCGCAAGCTAGGGTGCCCCGCGCATTGCGGTGCGCTACGCAGGACCCAGGTCGGCAAGCTCGATATCGCTGACTGCGTAAGCATCGAGGAGCTTCAAGCCCACCCTGATGCCTCTGTTGTCGATCCCTTGCTTCTCCTGGGAATTCGTTGGGCATTTGCCAACGACTACGAGCAGAAGATCGCCAACGGCGCGCTACTGGGCCCACAGGCAATCAAGCTTAACGAACCGATTGAAGAAGACATCTTCTCGGCCATCTGCTGCACTTCAAGCGTGTTCCCCAGCACACGCCCGCTTGAGGACGGCGAGGTCATTGGCCTTTGCGTCGGGCACGAGCTCCGCGCACTTTACGAATATCAAGAATCAAAGAATCGATTGAAACCACGATGCGTGTTTTCACAAGGAGTCGAACGTGGCACAGGTTTATAAAGTAGATGAATCTTTCGATTATTCGCTGTTCCTTGGGTCGTCGTGCGCTTTCGGCGTCTTCGATGGCGTTCATATGGGCCACAAATTCCTGCTGGAATGCGCAAAGAACACTGCAACGATCGACAAAGGAGCCTCCATCGCGCTCACCTTCGACCGCGATCCCGACGAGGTGTTCAACCCTAATCGCCTAAAGAAACTCCTAACCAACGAGGCACGTATTCAGCAACTTGCCTCATGCGGGGTCGACTACGTGGTCGTCTTGCCCTTCACCCTGGAGTTTGCCGGTATGACTCCGAACGAGTTCCTTGAGGCTACCTTCAACGGGCATGCTCCGAGTCATCTGCACGTAGGCTCCGACTTCCGCTTCGGCTGCCGCGCAGCTGGAACCGTGAAGGAGCTCAGGCAGTGGGCTCAAAGCCAGGGCACTGCCATCGATGCCCATCACCTGCAGGCTGCCGATGGGGCCACTATCACGGCGACGCGCATTCGCGGCCTGCTCGCCAACCATGACCTAGTTGAAGCTAGAAAGCTCCTCGGTCGTCCGTATGCCATCACCGAAAAGGTGATTTCCGGACGCGGGGAGGGTCGAGACATGGGCTTCAAAACCGCGAATCTTCAGATTCCCGATCAGCGTAAAGCCATCGATGACGGCGTCTATTCCTGCTACGCGATCGTTGACGGCAAGCCTTATCGTGCCGCGGTTTCCGTTGGTGTGGCGCCAAGCTTCGAGAACGCGCAAGCCAATTGCGAGGTGCACATCCTCGATTTCGCCGGTGACATTTACGGCGACACGATTGCCGTTCAGTTCATGGAATACCTGCGTCCCATGATTAAATTCGAATCCACTGATGAACTCATTCAGACGGTCATGGCCAACATTGCCCATACCCGTGAAAGCCTGGCTCTGTAGCAAACCAAAGTTTTGAAGGCAAAGCTAACCGAAGAGTTTAAGTTTCACTTTCTCTTTGGGCAGCTCGCAACCCAGCCAGAGCCTTTGCGCCACCGCTGCCTGGTTAAGCAGGGGATCCAGGCCTTCTATCGTTTTACAGCCCACTTCTTTGGCGCGAGCCAAAAGTGCGGTTGTACGCGGGTTGTAATTGGCGTCAACAACAGTAAGGCTTTTTGCGATTACGCTCGCAGGAACGGGCAATACGCCTAAAGTGTCGCCCACCCCTATGCGTGAACCATTGCAAAGTGCGTCGTAATCTTCGAAATAAGCCGCATTCTCGGGGATGGAATCGAGGGACTGCAGCTCAAATTCAACATCAAGAACGCTTTTAAGCCCAGATAGCCAAGCTTCTTCCTTCTTCAGGCGATCTTCAGGACAAAGAACAAGAATCTTTTTCGCTCCATCAAGCGCAGCCTGAACGATCCAAGATGGACCTTCGGCGCCATCGTCGATAATGGCCAAACGCGCTCCAGGCAATGCAATTCCTGCATTGCGCAAGGATTCAGTGAAGCCGAGCCCATCGGTGTTATGCCCAATCAAGCGGCCATCAGCATCTTGAACTACGCAATTAACGCTTTGCATCAAGCGAGCTGCGCCCGATAGCTCGTCGAGGTAGGTGATGATCGCGCTTTTATGAGGAACTCCGACCGAATAGCCCGTGATGCCCAAAGCCTTCAAACCGAAAACGGCCTCAGCCAAGTGCTCGGGAAGAACGTCGTAGGCCACGAAGCGAGCATCCAAGGACAAGGCCTCAAATGAAGCGTTTTGCAAGGCGGGGGACGATGAACCCTTCACTGGGTGGGCGATGAGACAGAATGTTTGCGTGGTGCCGGAAATAGCTTTGAGCATGGCTTCCTCCAAAAAACGATTTAGCTATGAACTCTTTTTGAATTATTCTAGATAAGCTTAGAATCAAAAGCCAAACGTAAGCACTGAAGGGGTGAAAATGGCCGGTTTTTCCGAAGAGGATATCCGCCGTGTTCGCGAGGCAAACGACCTCGTCGATCTTTTCTCGGAAAGAACCCAGATGAGGCAGCGCGGCCGTGATTTTTGGTGCTGCTGCCCCTTCCATCAGGAGAAAACCCCTTCCTGCAAGGTGGATCCGGTCACCCAAACCTGGCACTGCTTCGGCTGCGGAGAGGGAGGCGACGCCATCACCTACATCCGTAAGCTCGACGACGTCGATTTTGTCGACGCGGTAAGGTTTTTGGCACGTCGAGCCAACATCGAGCTCAAGGAATCTCCGCAGGAGCGCCTTGGCAAAAGCAAGAAGGCGCGAGTCAAAGCCGTCTGCAAGGAAACAGCCGATTTTTATCATGGCCTGCTCCTTCGTTCCGCCGAATCGGGAGCCTCGCAAGCCCGCGAGTATCTGGCAGGCAGAAACCTTGGCGGCGACATCCCCCGCAAGTGGATGCTTGGCTTTGCGCCTGGTCGCCGTCAACTCGTCACGCATCTTCGCTCCTTAGGTTTCAGCGACAAGGAAATGATCGATGCGAACGTCGCCCTGCAGGGCAGAGACGGGCGCGGTATCAACGATCGCTTCTTCGAACGCGTGATGTTTCCGATCAATGATGTGCGTGGCGAGGTGATCGCCTTCGGCGGTCGTGTTATCGGCACCGGTGAACCCAAGTACCTCAATTCCGGTGACACGCCGGTGTTCCATAAGTCCGAGGTGCTCTTCGCTCTTGATAAAGCCAAGGCAAGCATGGCATCAACGGGCGATGCCATCATCTGCGAAGGCTACACCGACGTCATTGCCATGCATGAGGCCGGCTTCACCAACACAGTTGCCACGCTTGGCACTTCTCTTACCAGGCAGCATATCCGCCTTCTTTCACACCATGCGAAAAAACGCATCATCTATCTTTTCGACGGCGACGAAGCAGGCCAGCGCGCGGCAGACCGTGCTCTTAGCTTCATAGACGCATCGGTAACGCCTGAGTCGGGCTCCTCGAAGGTTGACCTTTTCGCGGTAACTCTGCCAAACAACCAAGACCCGGCCGAGTTTTTGGCCTCAGAGGGGCAAGAAGCTTTGCTCGCGATCCTTTACGAAGCCATTCCCTTGATCAAATACGGGATAGAGCGCCGTCTGGCCAAGTACGACCTCGACACGCCGGAGGGACGCTCGCGGGCAACCGTTGATGCCTTAAGCGTACTTGCTCCCATAAAGGATTCCCTCCTTGCAAAGGACTACGCCGTGTATATCGCAAGTCGCGTAAGGGCTCGCGAGGAAGACCTGCTCGAGAGGCTCTCGATGCTCAAGGCACCCACTCAAGCAGACCAGGATATACGCAATACTGCCAAGACCCCACAATCCCGCGGACGTGGCCTTGACGATTATCCACCCGCCGAACGCAACCGGATCAAGGCTGAGCGCGAATTCCTGAGCTTATGCGCTCAGAACACCGGCTTGGTACCCGAGTTCTACGCCACCCTTGGCCAAACGCAATGGAGCATGGCAGCCCATGGCGAGCTGGCCAACGCCATCCTCGACATCGTGGCTGCAAACGAAGCCGTCACCCCAGCTGAGCTGATTCATCTTGCGCAAGCTCGCAACAAGTACGCAACGCGCATTCTCACCGGAGCCGTGACCATGGGACGTGCAAACCCCCATGAATCTCTAAGCTTTCTGGCAGAAGAGCTTGCCATCGGTGACCTGGAACGCACCATCTCCGAAATGCGCGAAGGCCTGAAATCGGCCAAGGAAGTCGACCCCGGCGTCACCCGTGAGTACTTCGATTCCATCTTCGCGCTCCAGCAGGAACTCAACGCGCTGCGCGCCCAACATGCCAAGCACGATTAAGCTTTTTGCTGGGGTATACTTTTAGGTCTGATTGCATCCAAATTTCAAAAGAGGAGTTCATCGCACATGGCACCCTTTGGAACCCTGAAAGTTGTTATCGCACCCAATCCTGGTCTTAACCAGGTGTGCGAACCCTGCACTCCTGGGGACAAATCGCTTCATAAGCTTGCGAACAAGATGCTCAACACCATGTACAAGAACAGCGGTTGCGGTCTGGCAGGGCCTCAAGTTGGCGTGGAGAAGCGCATCGTCGTCATTGACTGCGGCGAAATCGAGAAAGAACCCTTCGTTCTAGTGAACCCCGAAATCATTGAGCTTCAAGGCGCCCCTGAAACCTCGCCCGAGGGATGCCTGAGCCTTCCTGGTATCTCGGTGAATATCGCACGTCAGCCGTATGCGCGTGTTCACTATTTCGATTTGGAGGGCAAGGAATGCGAAATCGCAGGTGATGGCCTCCTTGGGCGATGCCTCCAACATGAAATCGACCATCTTGACGGCAAAACGCTCCTGGAGTCTTGCTCGCCAATCGACCGCATCAAGGCTTTGAAGGAATATCAAGGGGCTTTGGCTCGTGGTGCCCGCCCGGGCGACACCGAGTAAACCGCTAAAAACAAAGCTTCAAGCAAAGCAGAATCGAGGAACAATGCGCGTTGTTTTCATGGGCACACCCGAGTTCGCCGCGGTGATTTTAGGCTATCTAAGCGAACAGCATCAGGTCACCGGTGTGTTCACCAGGCCGGATGCCGTAAATCGACGCGGAAACAAAAAGCTCCCGAGCGCGGTTAAAAGTCTTGCGCTGAAGCTCAGCCTGCCCGTCTTCGAACATGATTCCTTTAAAGACCCTCTAGCTTTCGAAGAGCTTTTAAGCTGCAAGCCCGACGTTATCGTCGTGGCAGCCTACGGGTGTATTCTTCCTAAAGAGGTGCTTGAGCTGCCTCGCTACGGATGCTTCAACGTGCATGCCTCCGACCTGCCTCGCTGGAGGGGAGCTGCCCCGATCGAGCGCGCGATCCTCGCAGGAGACGAGAGCGTGGGCGTGTGTGTCATGCGCATGGAAGAAGGCCTGGACACGGGCGACTTCTGCATCAATCGCACCATGGACGTGGCCGACCTTGGGGCCGACGATCTTACCATGCGCCTCGCCGACCTTGGGGCAAGTGCTATTTTATGCGCTCTGGCTCATGAGGAAGCGGGGCTTTCCACCTGGGTCGCACAAGATGAATCGAAAGTCACCTATGCCCACAAAATTGAAAAAGGTGAGCTTGATATCGCACCTAGCGATGACGTGCAAACGCTCTCACGCAAGGTTCAGGCCTCGGGCGTCAGCCATCCAAGTCGCTGCATCATTGCCGGCAAGGGCGTTACCGTCCTGAAAGGCAAGGCCGTATCTGCAGATGACAAGGAGCTTGTTGCCAACATGAAAACCGGTGAGCTTCGGTTTGTTGCAAAGCGCCTCTTCATCCAGGCGAGCGATGGAGGGTACGAAATTCACTCTCTTAAACCTGATGGGAAAAACGCCATGGACGCCAAAGCCTTTGCTGCAGGTATCCAAGGCATCAAAAACGGCGGCTACACCTGGGAGGCCCGATAAATCATGCCTAAGCCCCACTCTCGCGACCAGCACTCCGCTCGTCGCCCCGATGACAAACGCGCAAGAACGGGATATGCCGGAGAACTTCATGCCCGTCGCCGTCCCAACAACGCCCCTTCCTTGGTGACGCCCGCAAGGCTTTTCGCCTATAAGCTCACTGAAACGGTTCAAAACGAGAACGTGAGCGTTCATGAGGCTAGCCGAAGGATGCTCGGCAAGGCCAAGCTGTCACCCGAAGATAAGTCTTTTGCCCTGCTTCTGGCCACGGGTGTCGCAAGCACCTACGGAGCGCTCAACCAGGCCATCGACCAGGTGCTCGATAAACCTAGCGATTGCGAGACGAAGGTTCGCAATGCGCTTTGCATATCGGCCTACGAGATTCTTTACCTGGGGAAAGCCGCGCATGCTGCAGTCGACCAAGGCGTTGAGCTTGTACGTGCTGTGGCTCCTCGTGCATCCAAGCTTGCTAATTTCGTTTTGCGTAGAATCGTCGACCTGCGTAAAAGCCTTCCGTATCTTGGCGAGGGCTCGCTTGAGGAAGATGCTTTGATCACCGGCTTTCCCATGTGGATCGTGAAAGAGCTTTCACGATCGCGAGGAAATGCTTGGACGCATGATTTTCTTGCGCAAACCGGAGAGCAGACACTTGCCAAAAGCCCCGCTCCCATTTGGTTCGCCTTCAACGAGAACAGGCTTAATGCCTCCCAGGCCCTCGAAAAGCTTGTTGAACGTGGCGTTTTGGCAGCTCCCGAGCAGCAGGCCGTAAAAGGCCAGCCCACCGCCTTCAGACTCAAGGATCGCAAAAGCGTAAGCGATGCTCTCTTCTCCGCTCTTCTTAAAGAGGGAGGGCTGGTTGTAAGCGACTACTCCGCGCAAACCATCGTCGCGCTAAGCGTCCCCAAGGGCAAACTGCCCAAGAATTATCTTGAAATCGGCGCAGGCCGCGGCACCAAAACCATCCTTCTTCAAAATTTTGCCAAGCACGCGTTCGGCAAACAGATGGATCTTTGCTCGGTTGAGGTAAGCGATCACAAGGTCAAAATCCTCGGCGACCGATGCAAGCGCGCTAACACGTCGACCAAGGCGCTTAGGCTCGATGCCACCGATTTGTCTTCTCTTAACGAGAGCTTCGACGCCATCCTTTTAGACGCGCCCTGTTCCGGAAGCGGCACGATGCGCAGACATCCTGAAATCAAATGGCGCCTTAACCCGGCCGACATCGATAAGATCGCAGAGCTGGAGCTCTCTCTTTTAAAGGAGGCCTCCAAAAAGCTCGCACCTGATGGGGTTCTCACCTATGCAACCTGCAGCGTATTCAAGCAGGAAAACGAGGACGTCGTCGATGCCTTCCTCGCATCCGAAGAAGGGAAAGGCTTCGAGCTGAAACCCATTGCCAAGGGCGTTAACTACTTCTTCATCAAACCAAGCGTTAACGGACCCGACGAGCACTTTGCCGCTCAGTTGCACCGCATTAAATAAGCAAGAAAAATCGGCCTCCTGGTTCATTCGAGAGCAGGAGGCCGATTTGCGTCAACAGGGCGCCTAAGCTGCACGGAGCCTTATTTCTATTCGCTATAGGAAACGAGCACCCCTGAGATGTCATCGGGAGAGCCGTTCTCGCATGCGCTGCGGCAAATGTTCTTCAGCGCAACCATGAGGCTTTCCTCGCTCCTGGGGTCAGCCAAGGAAATGAAGCCCTCAACCAGGTTCTCGTCCACATGTTCCCAGAGGCCATCGCTTGCGCACAGATAGATATCCCCCTCGCGCACTTCTTCCTTCTGGCCGATTTCGAAAGGGGAGGGGATGTCACCGCCAGCATAAGATGTGACGACGTGCGCTATCTTTGCGGGAACCTCGACATCGGGGCCCATCTCATCGCGATACCTGTTTGCCAAGGAATGATCACGAGTGAGCGCAAGGTAGAGCGGGGCGCGATACCGATACACGCGGCAATCTCCCATATGGAAGGGTGTAGCAAACGGGGTGCCATCTTCGAGTTCGCAGCGAATGCCTGCGCCAACGGTGTAGGCGCGCTCGTTGTGAGACATGCCCTCCTGACCTTCGGCTACATCATCTGCGCAAACTTGCAAAATCTCGGCCAAGGAAAGACCCGTTTCCGTAGAAAGAGACAACCGTAACGACTCCGAAGCGCATTCGGCGGCTAAATCGCCGCGGACGCTTCCTCCGACACCATCAAAGGCGCAAGCTACAAAGCGTATATCGTCGGACGTGCCC
>CAVBOO010000028.1:0-8796 GCA_963597045.1 bacterium
CATCTGCAAGACGCTCGACTGCAAGCGCGCCGACATCACCCAGGTCGTGCCCCTGAAAACGGGCCTTACCAACCTGTCGGTGCTGTTCAGCTGCAAGGGCGAGCGCTATGTGTACCGCCACCCCGGCGCCGGTACCGACGAGATCATCAACCGCCAGGCCGAGACCTTCGCGCTCAACGCCGCCAAGCGCCTGGGGCTGGACGACACCTTCCTGTACGAGAACGCCGAGGAAGGTTGGAAGATCTCGCGCTTCATCGAGGGCTGCACCGACTTCGACTACCGCAACACCAAGCAGGTGAAGCAGGCGCTGCAGCTGATCAAGCGCTTGCATGGCTGCGACGAAGTGTCGCCTTGGTCCTTCGACTTCTACGAGGCAACACTCGACATCCTTCGTTTGCTGGCGGAGATCTCGTATCCGCTGCCGCGCGACTTCGCCGAACTTAAGGCTGACGCAGGCGCGATCGCCGAGGCCATGAAGCAGGACCAAGGGCAGCCGTGCCTGTGCCACAACGATTTCTACGGCCCCAACCTGCTGGTCCACGGAGATGACATGTGGGTTATCGATTGGGAATACGCTGCCATGGGCGACTGGGCCTGCGACCTGGGCAATTTCGTGGCGCAGGGCTCGGGCTACTCGGTCGAGGAGGCCATTGCCATGCTCGATCTTTACTTCAACCGCAAGCCAAGCGAGACCGAGGTGCGCCATTGCGTGGCCGCCGTCGGCATCGTCGGCTTTTACTGGTACGTATGGGCAATGTACAAGGAAGCGATGGGCAACCCCGTTGGCGAGTGGCTCTACACCTGGTACAAAGCCGCGAAATCGTTCATTGCCGCTGCAAAGGAGCTGTACTGATGAGCGCAAAAAAATCTCAAACCACCGATCAGGAAAGCAACGAGTACTTCGCCAAACGCTCGCTTAAAGGCGGCGCGGTTGGCTGGGTGCTGCTTATCAGCCTGGGCGTTTCCTATACCATATCGGGCGACTTCAGCGGCTGGAACTATGGCATGGAACAGGGAGGCTGGCTTGGCCTTGCCATCGCCTGGGCCATCATGGGCCTGATGTACGCCTGCACCGTGTTCGGCTTGGCCGAGCTCTCGAGCGCCATTCCCACCGCAGGTGCCGGCTATGCCTTCGCCCGCAGCGCCATGGGGCGCACCGGCGGCTTTGCCACCGGTCTGGCGCTCGTCATCGAGTACGTATGCGCGCCGGCGGCCATCGCCACCTTCATCGCAAACTACGTGATCGCGCTGGGAATCGTGGACGTGGACGTGCTCGTCATCGTCGCCATCGCCTACGTGATATTCATCGGCATCCACATCTTCGGCGTGGGCGAAGCCTTGAAACTCATGCTTGTGGTGAGCGCCATCGCCATCGTTGCGCTGGTTGCCTTTGCCGCAGGCATGATTCCCAGCTTCGATGCGGGCAATCTGTTCAACATGCCTGCCGCCGACTCCGCAGGCTCAAGCGAGCTTCTGCCCTTCGGCCTGCTGGGCGTGCTTGGCGCGCTCCCCTACGGCATCTGGTTCTTCCTGGGCGTTGAGGGCGTGCCCCTGGCAGCCGAGGAAGCCGCCAATCCCAAGCGCGACATGCCGCGCGGGCTTATCGGAGCGCTCGTGATCCTTGGCTTGACCGGCTTTCTTTCCCTGCTCCTTGCCGCGGGCGGCGCGGGCGCGGCGCTCATCGCCCCGAGCGATGCGCCCCTGGTAGATGCGCTTAACGCCGTTGGACAGAGCGACCTGGCGGTCTTCGTCAACTGGGCGGGCTTGGCCGGCCTGATCGCCAGCTTCTTCAGTTTGATGTACGCAGGCTCACGCCAGGTGTTCGCGCTTTCCCGCGCAGGCTATCTGCCCAACTTCCTGGCCCTTACCGGCAAACGCAAGACCCCCTACGTCGCACTCATCGCTTCAGGCATCGTGGGATTCGCCCTGGTCGTCGTGATGCGCGACGGCAGCTTGATCCTCAACATCGCGGTGTTCGGCGCCTGCGTATCGTACGCGCTCATGAACCTTTCGCACATCATCCTGCGCCTGCGCAACCCTGGCATGCACCGCGGCTACCGCACGCCCGGCGGCACCGTGACCACGCTTATCGGCTTCGTGCTTTCCTGCATCGCCATCGTTTCCACCTTCTTCGTGGACGTGGTGGCTGCCAGCTGCGTGCTCATCATCTACATCTTCGGTATGGCATATTTCAGCTTCTATTCGAAGAAACACCTGGTGAGCAATGCCCCTGAAGAGGAATTCGCCAAGCTGAACCAAGCGGAAAGCGAGCTGCGCTAAAGCATAGGCAGCACGCTTGAAGACTTGCTGAGCCCTGATGAGACCTGCTGAGCCCCGCCAAGCCCCGGCGGTCCTGCTAAGCCTCGGCAGCCTGAGCCTCGGCAGCCCGTTTCAAGCTCGGCTGAGGCAAATCGGCGGGCGGCCTGCAAAGTCCCGCCTAAGAAAAGACGCCTGCGCTAAAATCAACGCAAACGATTTCACATCCCCCGGCAATCGTTGGGGGATGCTTTTGTTTGCAAACTGCACCCTTTAAGAAAGGAAACCATGTCCAGTTTGTCGCATGATGAGTTCCTCGAACTCGAAGCACGCTACCAGGCGGGAACCGCAACGCCGGCCGACTTGGAAGCGCTTGAGCCCTACCGTGCCAAACGCGCCGTGCTGGTGGCATCGGGCTTCGGTAGCCGCATGCTGCCGCTCACCATCAACAACCCCAAGCCCCTTATCCGCGTAAAAGGCCGTCGCATCATCGAGACCATCCTGGATGCGCTCATTGCCATCGACGTGACCGAGATTTACATCGTGGTGGGCTACCTGGCCGAAGAGTTCGAGCTTTTGAAAAAGGACTACCCCAGCATCACGCTCATCTACAACGAGCAGTTCGCCAGCACCAACAACATCTCATCGGCGGTATGCGCGCGCGAGCATTTCGAAAATGCCTACGTGTTCGAGAGCGACCTTTTCCTTAAGGACCCCGCGCTGCTGAAGAAGTACTCGGATGAGTCGTTTTACCTGGGAGTACCGGTGGAAAGCACACCCGACTGGTGCTTCGATACCAACGAGGAAGGCGTGATCTACGACCTTCATAAGGGCGGCCAGAATTGCCACCACATGTACGGCATCTCGTATTGGACCGCCGAAGATGGCGCCAAACTGCGCGAAGACCTGCCCGCTGCCTTTGCCTGCGAGGATAATAAACAACGCTTCTGGGATGACGTCCCCTGCGTGGTGAAGCGCGAAAACTACCGGGTGCGCGTGCACGAGTGCAGCTTCGATGACATCGACGAGATCGATTCGCTGGCCGAGCTGCAGAAAATCGACCCCGCCTACGTAATCAAGTAAGTTCAGCCGAGCCCTTCTAGGGCCCTCTAGGAATAGGAACATCATGGACCAGAAAATCCTTGCAAAGATCGATGAAATCGTCGACGCGCCCACCCTGTACCCGGAAGTTGAGCGCAAGCCACGAGAGCAACGCGTCCAAGATATGGTTGAGTGGTACGAAGCCAACAACGAGGTCAACCATTGGTACAACCTCTATGGCCTTGACCGTGTGGACGCCCCCGACCAGGCCAATTACCTTGACAACGGCAACCTGCGCCGCGAGCGCTGGAAGGCGAATTCCACCTTCTACCCCGCCGGCAACGCTTTCCCCTTCGACTACACGCTTGTCATGCGCGACAAGCTCCTGTTCGAAAACTGGATTTCGCAGACCGCGCAGAGCAAGAGCGAATACGTGCCCTCGATCTGCGTCATCCGAAACGGCGAGCTGCGCCCACGCAAGGCCGACGGCCTGCTGGGCGAGGTGCAGAGCTTAAGCGAATTCCTTGCGCCCTGGATCGGCCAGAGCCTGGTGTTCAAGCAGACCTACGGATCGCACGGCTTCACCGTCGAAGTCGTCGATATCGAGGACGGCAAGGTCACGCACAAAGACACCAGCTACAGCTTCGCCGAGTACGCCGAGCACCTGTCCGGCGAGCGCACCTGCTGGATTGTCCAGGAGTTCATGAAGCAGCACCCGGCGCTCGACAAGCTCAACGCCTCGTCCATCAACTGCATCCGCATGATCACCTACAGCACGGGCAGCCGCGTCGTCATCGACGCCGACCATAGCATCCTGCGCATCGGCCGCCCCGGCATGCGCACCAATGACATGCCCGAGGGCGCCATCCCCATCCTCATCGACAAGGATGGCAAGATCAGCGACATCGCTTACTCCATCAACCCGATGGAGCGCATCGAAACCGGCCTGGGCGGCTACGAGATCCCTTATTTCCAAGAGGCACTGAATTTGTGCGTTCGCCTACATAAGGCCATTCCCGAGCTGTTCACGATCGGCTGGGACGTCGCCATCGGCCCCGACGGCCCGGCAATCATCGAGGGCAACGACGGCTGGCATCCGCGCTTGGTGCAATGCTACTTCGGCGAAGGCCTGCGCCCCATGTGGAACGAGCTTATGGCCGAGCGTCAGGCCAACGTCCACCCCGACGTCGACGAACACCCCGAGGTGTAAAAACCTTCGGTTGCGCTGATTGCGCCTTACTGGCAACTGGTGATGCTTGGCTTGCGCTGGCAGCTGGCGCCATTCAGCTTGCGCCGTTCGGGCAGCTCATTCGCGTAACCCGGTCGACGAAGCGGCAAAAACAAGATCGAAAAGAATGCGCCCCTGGCTATCCAATGAGCCAGGGGCGCATTTGCGTTTGTGCTGGCGGCACGGTGCAGCACCGGTGCAAGCTGGTTGGGCAGGAAGGCGGGTTACTTGGAGAAGAGCTCGATCACTTGCTCGCGCGTGGTGATGCCATGGTTTTGTGGGATACCCGTTTTTGCCAGATCCTTGCCGCAGAACTTACCGTCAACGTAATACTCCAGACCCATGTAGTCGGCGTACCAGCCAAGCACCTTGTCGATGGTCGGCGCCGGCGTTCCGAAAATCTCGCAGTACGCACGGATGATGGCCAAGCCCCAAGGAAAATCCTCGGTGAACAAGCGTGAGCCTGTGTCGGCCACGAACCTGCCCTCGCTTGCGCCAACAGCCGAAGCAAGGTCGGGCGCGGCGGCAGGCGCAGGCTTCATCGGGGCCATGACGGTTTGGAAAGTCTGTATCGAGTTGATCTTGGCGGTCATGGCTTCAACGGTGGGAGATTCGTAGTGCTCGCCCAAAGGCTTGACGGAGCTCATATCCAATTCAGGCATGGCATCAAAAAGAGCATGAAGCTCGCCATCGACGGCGAAAAGGGTCTCCGAGGCCTTGTCGCCCCAGCCAACGTAGAAATGCAGATGCTCGTTGAACTCGAAATCGCGAGGCTTGCCGCCGAAAATCTCATAGGTGCGCGAAGTGTGCAAAACAGGATTGCTCGGAGTAAGCGAAACGGCCAGAAAATTATCAGCGCGCTTCGTCTTGAGGCCGCAGGCCTCGATGCGGCCGCAGGCCTCGTCAAGGTCGGCTGCGCGCAGGGTTCCAACCACGCTGCAAGGCTTCCAGCTTTTAAGGTTAACTTCCTTGCCGTACTCGGCAAGCTTGGCAGTAAAGGGCACGCGCTGAAAGCCGAACAGCTTCGCCTTGCCCTTGAAATACTTATCGAAGAAGAACTCAAATCCGCCACTGCCGGGCAAAACGCCCACGAAAGAGCCCTCCGCTACATACGGCGCGATATCGGCAAAGGCCTTTTCCACGGCAAAATGAGGCAGGGCAATGAATACTATGTCGGCATCTTTCGCCGCTAAAGACGCATCGTTCGAAACGCAATCAAGCTCCACTTGGTAGGAGCACTCGCCCTCCCAGTCGTTGCAGGCAATGACACTCGCAAAGCGCTCGGGGCGACGCGTTAACATGCGAACTTCGTAGTTGGGATGCGTATGCTTGATATAGCAGCAGAGCGCCGTACCAATATGACCGCCGCCGACGACCGTGACCTTCATCGGGTCGAGCTTAGCCGCTGCCCCGGATCGTGCTTCGTTTGTTGTTTCAAGCATCGTTTTGCCCTTCGTTCGATTCGTTATTTCGCCCATCGGCCCGCCCAGCTCGTCGCTGTTTGCGGCCTTGGCCCTGCCCATTAACCATCTGCTGGCCTATAAGAAAAGGGCAGAAAGACTCGCTTTCTGCCCTTTGGTAATTTGCTTAAGCCCGTTAAACCCTTGCTTCCTTTTTAACGGTGCCCCGCCTTAGACCAGACCCTTGATGCGGATCGCAGTGCCGTTGGGCATGTTGTAGACGTACTTCGCATTCGCAGGAAGCAAACGCACGCAACCATGGGAAATGTTGTTGCCCAACTGCTTGCTCAAAGGCTTGCTGAACTTGGTACGGCTACCACGCTTGGTAAGCGCGCTGTGGAAGCCCAAGGATCCGCCGTAACCATGGAAGTTCCAGTAGGAGATTTTGCCAGAGTCGATACGAGCACGCTTATAGCTCTTCAGCTTGAAGTCGCCCTTGGTGGTGGGGCGAGACTTGATGCCGGTACCGCACTTCCAGTACTTCTTAAGCTTCCATTTGCCCTTGGAGCCCGTGTAAATTGCCACGCGATTGAAGGTGGTGTCGACGGTGATGCAGTACGAAGTGGAGCTGGACATATTCTTGATGCGCGAGTAAAGGATGTCCTTGGCGAAAGAATCCCAGTTGGACTCGAAGGAGGTGTAGAGGTCACCGTTAGCGGGCTTGCTGCCGCCGCTCTTCTCGACGAGCTTAATCTGGTAGCCACACATCTTCATGCGTGCGTTGAAATTCTTAACGCCTGCTTTAGCGCCGTTCTTGGCCCATGCCATCCAGCCAGCACCGGAAATATAGGTGCGATAGTAGACATCGAAATGCTTTGACAGCTCACCGGAAAGGCTGACGGACATGTACTGAGCCGCCTGGCCGGCAATGCCTGCGGCAGTGTACTTGCCCTTCTTGGTATTGCTGCCCGAAGTTGCCTTTTTATCGTTGTACATGGTGTAGGAAACAGTGCCGGAAAGAGCGCTGTTGATGCGGTCGATTTCCATGCGACCGACCTTCTTGGTGCCGGAGCCCTTGCCGGAAGTGCTGCCCTGGTTGACCCAGCCCTTCCAGCTGCCCTGGCCGTAAGAGTTGTACTTAAGGCCTACGATGTGGAACTTATGCTTGCTCGTAGAGTCGTCATAATCAGAACCGGCAATACCTTCAGCGTAAACATAGGCAGTTTCGCCGGAAACATTGTTTTCGTAAATCAGTTTGTAGTCAGTTCCTTCTTTCAGAACGTACTCTTTACCGTTTACTTTCTTTGTAGTGTCAGTGATCTTAAGCTTTGCCTTGATAGCGCTACCGGTGTAAGCGTAATAACCACCATTAATGAAGTCCGCTTCGATCTTGCAGGACGAAATCGGCTTGCTATTAACCGTATATTTCAGCTCTACTTCTCCAGTGTAAGCAGAAGCAGAAGTCGCAGTGACTTTAACCGTCTTCTCGCCTACAGACTTCTCATTCAGGCCAGTAACGGTGAAACCGCTTGTTAGCTTCTTAGAGTCAAAAACCAGGGCGCCCTCACTGCGATCCGCGCCACGATAAATTTTCAGCTTAAGATTGCCTGATTTCCCATAGTCAACCGAACCAAAGCTTTTACCGCTAGCCCAAACGCCGGAAATAGGAGAATCGCCCTCGCAGAGAACGAACTCAAGGCTGCCATCGCCAAGCGTTCCCTTAGAGCCAGCTTCATTCCAGGTATTCTTAGTATCGATATTCTTTTCATTGCTGGAATCGGACTGCACAGAAGCAAGTGCCGCCTCGTCGTTAGAAGACTGAATATCAGCCTCGGACGAAGTTGCCTGCTCGCTCTGCTGAGTAGATGCCGACTCAGAGCTATTGCTTGCCTTGGAATTTGTATCGGCCAGAGCCTCTGTGATGGGGCACAAGCTCACGGCCAAAACCGCAGACATTGCAACAGCTAGAAAGCGCTGATATAGAGGCATTTTGTGGGTGTTTTCAAGCTTTGACATTAAGCCTCAATCCTTCGTGCAACCTAAGGTCGCGCAAATCATCATCTTGCAAATTTCGTAACCTTTATTTTGCCACAAAATCAAACTCATGTTGCGAACTGGCTGTAAGTAACGGCAAATACGTTTCCTGCCAAGCATCACCACCAGGGCAAAACCCAAGCGAATCCCGCCGCCCGCCCAAGATCTATGGCCCCTCCTTAACAGAAGGATGGACGGCAGCCTTGCGCCGACCGATAGTTTGCATAACGAAACCACGAACAAACCGACGCTCAACCAAGCATCGTTCCCGGCCCGCCCGATTGGAGATAAAACATGCCTAAAAAAACAGTGATCGTTTATCAGTCGAAGAAAACAAGAAACACCAAGCAACTTGTTGATAAGGCGATAGAGCGCAATCCCGGCATCCAAGCCTTTCACATATCCGAAGCGCCGCAGAACCTTGAGGCCATTGAGCAGGCTGATCTTGTTGTTTTGGCGAGCGGAATCTATTTCGGATACCCCGACAAGAAGATCACGAAATTCGCGCTATCGAATATAAAACCTGGTCAAGAAGTATTTGTTATGCTCACCCATGGCTCCAACAGCGACCACTACCGTCTTAAGTACAAGGCGCGCCTAAACTCCGCCGGCGTGAACCTGGTAGGCATCGACTCGTGCCAAGGCCGTTACGACTTCGGACTTTTCAGGCTTCTTGGCGGCATGCACAACGAGACGCCCGCATCGGAGGGGATCGACCGCGTTGTAGGCAAGCTGGAAGAAGTTTTGCGCTAATCGCAAAGAAAGGATGCGGGCAGGATCCCTCGCGGATGCCGCACGTTCCGCTGTTCGAGAGGGGCAGTCCATGCGGACTGCCCC
>CAVBOO010000029.1:0-8767 GCA_963597045.1 bacterium
CAAGGATGGTAATGTCTGGACCATTAACTATGTTGCCTATGAGAAGACCGATGGCCTGTCGGAGAAGGGTATAACGTCCACTGTTTCTTCCGTTCCTTTCACCGTGAAGGTGACGGACAAGCTTGACGGCACGCTTACGGCGAAAGTTGACAGCCCTGAAAAGATTACTTTCAAGAATCAGTACAACACTGATGAAGCAAAGCTTTCCCTTGATGGCCTAAAGCTTCTTAAGTATGACGAAGGTCTTGCTCCCGACAGTATCGAAGGCAAATACACCTTCACGCTGACTTCGGATGATAAGAATGCACCTATGCCTGAAAAGACAGAGGTTAAGAATGGCGCTTCTGGCTCGGTCAGTTTTGGCGAAATCACTTTCACTTTGGATGACCTTAATAAAGCATTAGGAAACGTATCCACCGATGAGGATGTTGATACCGCAAGCGTCAACGAGGATGAAACTGCTAATGCAGAAGAGAATACTGTAGGCAGCAAGGCAACTAAGGCTGACGAGAACAAGTCTGAATCTGGCACTGAAGATGCTGATTCCGATCAAAGCACCGAAAACAGCAATTCTTCTGATGCAGACAACAATGTCGAAACTCAGAACGATAATTCCATCTTTGATGTGGCCTCTGCTAACGCTGACGAAGTTGTTCCCGAAACTGGCAAGGTTCGTTCCCATACCTTTATTTACGAGGTAACTGAAAGTGGAAAGGTTGCTGGTGTTACCAACGACAAGGAAGCAACAAAGAAGGTTTATATCAAGGTAACCGATGACGGCGAGGGCCATCTTACTGCTCAGTTTGTTGATGAAGACGGTAAGGCTATATCAGAGAAATCTGCCTTTACCTTTACCAATACTTATTCAGTTGAGCCTACTAAGAGCAGCGTGACCGATAGCGTTGAAGTTACCAAGAAGCTCACTGGCCGTGATTTGACCGAGGGCGAGTTCAAGTTCGAACTTCTTGATGCGGACCACAAGGTTGTTGCTACCGGTACTAACGACGCCAAGGGCAAAGTGAGCCTGAGTTCGATCGAGTACGCCAAGCCTGGTGAGTATAGCTACACCTTGCATGAGGTCGACGGCGGCAAGACTATCGATAATGTTGTCTACGATAGCGCTAGCTATGCTGTGGTAGTGAAGGTTACCGATAACGGCGACGGTACACTTAAGGCACAGAGCCAGATTGGTGAAAGCTCGGACGGCCTTGCCTTTACCAACACCTACGTTGAGCCCGAGCCAGAGCCTACTCCAGATGACGATTCGGATGACGCCGCAGATGATTCTTCGGACGATGAAGAAAGCACCGATACCGAAGAAGCAGCAAGCGAGTCTGCCAAGACTGGCGACGATCTTCTGAACTTGGCGGTTGCTGTTGTTGTAGTGGCTGCGGCTTCCGGTGCCATTGCGTTTGCTGCAAGGCGAAGGCAGCGTTAAGTACGCGGCTCTAGATATGCAATGCTAGGTTTGTGCAGGCTTTGCTAAGGTCTCCAACCCTGCAGCAAAGTACAAACAGCGCAAAAAAGGCGACTCGTGAAGCACGGGTCGCCTTTTGTTTTGCTTGAATGGTGGTCGGGCGGCTTCATCTGGCCCTGCCTCGGCCCCTCTGAGCGCGCATGACTCCACGAGCGGGACGCCGGTGCTCCTTCTTTGCCTGTCTTTATGCCGGCCAGGTGTTGGCGTATTTTTTGGCCACGTCGATGAACTCGTCGACTGCGGGCGAGGTCGAGACGCCCGGCAAGGTGGCAACGCCGAACTCGAGGTACTGACGCGGGCTCAGGCTGCGCACTTCCACGTCGCCCTTCCAGCCCTCCGCCAGGCCGCTGCAGCAGAGCGTGGTGCCGAGGCCCGCCTTGACCATCGCCCACGCCGCATAGCAGTCGGTTGCCGTGAAGCGGATATCCGGTTCAAGGTTGCGTTCACGCAGCAGGCGCTCCGCGAAGGTCTCGCCTTCGGGATGGATGCGGATGAAGGGTTGCCCGTCGAACTCGGCCAGCAGAACTTCGTTGTGGCGTGCCATGGGATGCCCCTTGGGAATCCAGGCGGTGAGCTCCTGCTTTCCCAGCGGGATCCAATCAAGTTTGCTGTGGTCGCCGTGAAACACCAGGCAATCAACCGCGTGCGATTCCAGGCGCTCAAGCAGGCTGATGTCGCTTCCGCCCACAACGTGCACCTGCACGCCGGGGAATCTCTGCTGGAACTCAAGGATAACCTGCGGAAGCCAAACGGCGGCAACGCTGGAAAGAACGCCGATGGCAAGCGAGCCTTCCGCCAAGCCCCGGATGCGGATGCTCGTTTTCTCCGCCTGCTCGGATAGCTTCACTATCTCGCGGTACATGGGCAGAAGCTTGCGGCCTTCGGGCGTGGCCGCCACACCTGTGCTTGAGCGGGCTAAAACGGGAAAGCCGACTTCTTCTTCCAGGGCGTTGATCAGGCGGATGATGCCGGAGGGCGTGTAGCCTAAGGCCTTTGCCGCGGCCGACATGCTCTCGGTGTCCACGGCGGCCACGAAGGCGGCGCAACGTTTGATGTCCATAGCTAGGCTTTCTCGAAATGTAATAAGTCCTATAACTCGATGTTACCCCTTCTTAGCGCTGTTTAGCCGCTTGCGTTATCACAAATCGTTATAGCAACTATAAATTTGTGAGAGCGGCAATTCTGGGTGATAGCTTGCCCTAGACGTAAAAGCGGCGCATAGGTCGCCTGATAGGGAAAAGGACTCATTGTGATTGCGAAAATTGCCGTTATCTTGATATTCGTCGGCGTGGTGATAGGCGTGGGCGTGTGGGCTCGCTCCAGCGCCAAGAGCGTTGACGGCTTCATCTTGGGCGGGCGCAACGTCGGCCCTTGGCTTTCCGCCTTCGGCTTTGGCACCAGCTACTTCAGCGCCGTCGTGTTCATCGGCTACGCGGGACAGTTCGGCTGGAAGTACGGCCTTGCTGCGTTCTGGGTGGGCATTGCCAACGCGGTCGTTGGCTCGCTTCTGGCTTGGTATGTGCTTGGCCCCCGCACGCGCCAGATGACGCAACGCCTGGGTGCCACCACCATGCCCGAGTTCTTCGGCAAGCGCTTCGACTCCCGCGCAATCCGCATTGCGGCGGCCTTGATCGTGTTCGTGTTCCTGATTCCCTACACCGCCTCGGTTTACAACGGATTGTCGCGCTTGTTTGCCATGGCCTTCGGCCTGCCTTTCGAGGGTTGTGTCATCGGCATGGCTGCCGTCACCTGCATCTACGTGGTGCTCGGCGGCTACATGGCTACCGTGGTCAACGACTTCATCCAGGGCATCATCATGCTCATCGGCATCGTCGCCGTTATCGCCGCGGTGTTGGCGGGGCAAGGTGGCTTCATGGAATCCATCGTCAGCCTGTCGCAGGTCAGCTGCGAGACGGCCCCCGGCTTCGAAGGCGCCTTCACCTCGATGTTCGGCCCTGATCCGCTTAACCTCTTCGGCGTCGTGGTGCTTACCTCGCTGGGTACTTGGGGCCTGCCACAGATGGTCACCAAGTTCTATGCGATCAAGGAAGGCCCCGCCATCAAGCAGGGCGCCATCATCTCCACCCTGTTCGCGCTCATCGTTTCGGGCGGCTGTTACTTCCTGGGCGGCTTTGGGCGCCTGTTCGGCGATCAGATCGAGTTTGCCGCCAACGGCACGCCCATATACGACTCCATTGTGCCCACCATGCTCTCCGGCCTGCCCGACATCCTGATGGGCGTCGTGGTGGTGCTGGTGCTTTCGGCTTCCATGTCCACCCTGGCGTCGCTCGTGCTTACTTCGTCCTCGTCGCTGACGCTCGACGTGATCCAGGGCAATTTCGTAAAGAACATGGCCGAGAAAACCAAGGTGCTGTGGATTCGCGCGCTCTTGGTGGTGTTCGTCGTTCTTTCCGCGGCGCTGGCCCTGTTCCAGTACACCTCGACGGTCACCTTCATCGCTCAGCTAATGGGCATCAGCTGGGGCGCGCTTTCTGGCGCGTTTTTGGGCCCCTACTTCTGGAGCCTCTACACCAACCGCGTGTCTAAGGCGGCCGTTTGGGCGAGTTTCATCTTCGGCGTGGGCCTGACCTCGGGCAACATGATTCTGACGCTTATGGGCACGCCTCTTATCGCAAGCCCCATCAACTGCGGCGCCATCGCGATGGTGGCCTCGCTCGTCATCGTGCCGGTGGTCAGCTTGTTCACCAAGCCGGTCCCGTTCAGGATCGAACCCGTGCATGAGGAAGGCGCGATCGACCGCGAGTACCAGCATCATCTTGAGGAAGAGGGCGTGGCCTAGAGCCTAGGGCAGGCTGCCTTGTCGCCGCGGGTCTTGCCGCCGCGGCGGCTCCTGTGTGTCATGTTGCTGTTGGTTGCTGCTTCCCGCTGGCTGCGGATTCGTTTCCCTGGCTGCCGCACATTTCCTCCCGTAGGTTCTGCGATATCGGCGCGAGCTTGGCCAAGCTTGCGTTAAAGCAAGCCTTGCCGCGGTAAAATGGCGAAACTGCAATGAAGGGCTGCCAGTGCTCTTCGCATAGGAATCGCTTGCGGCCGCACGTGCCGCGTTAGGGGGCCCGCATGAGGCTTGTTTCTTGGAACGTCAACGGCCTGCGCGCTGTTATGAAAAAAGGCTTCATGGACGTCTTCGCCGAGCTGGACGCCGACGTGTTCGCGCTGCAGGAAACCAAACTTCAAGAAGGGCAGATCGAGATGGATTTGCCCGGCTATGTGGAAAACTGGAGCTACGCCGAGAAAAAAGGCTATTCGGGTACGGCGGTTTTCTCCAAAGTGGCGCCCCTGCAGGTGATTCACGAAGTGGGCGTGCCTGAGCTTGATACCGAAGGACGCGTGGTCATCTGCGAGTTCGACAAGTTCTGGTTCGTGTGCGTCTACACGCCCAATGCCCAAAACGAGCTTAAGCGCATCGATCATCGCATGAGCTGGGACGATGCTTTCAGGCAGGCATGCAAAAACCTTGAGGTGGGTATTCTGCCCGACGGTTCCCAGGGCGCTGCCAAGCCTGTGGTGATGTGCGGCGATTTCAACGTCGCCCATAACGAAATCGACCTCAAGAACCCGCGCACCAACCGCGGCAACCCCGGCTTCTCCGACGAGGAGCGCGGCAAGTTCACCGAGCTTTTGGACGTGGGCTTTGTGGACACCTTCCGTTATCTTCACCCCACCACCGAGGGGGCGTATTCCTGGTGGAGCTATCGCGGGCGCGCCCGTGCCAACAACACCGGATGGCGCATCGATTATTTCCTGGTGTCGGAAGCGCTGCGCGATGAGGTTCAGATGGCGCATATTTACAGCGACATCATGGGCTCCGACCACTGCCCCGTCTCGCTCGAGCTCGATTTGTAAGGGAACAGGCGGCCCGCTTGCGGCGGCGCCTGTGGTTGCGCCGGTAGCCCGGGCGCTGGCCCCTGGCCGCTACTGCGCAGGGCTTCGCTCGAACTTGCAGCGCTTTTCGCCAACGCCCCGCGGATCCACTGCGCCGCCGGCGCATCGGCTTACGCTCGCAAGTGCTGCGGCTTGCCGCCAAAGCCCCGTGTGGAAAGCCCCCGTGTGTACTACAATGAGCTTTCCTGTTAATTAAGAAAGGGAGCCCATGAGCAACGTTGAAACAGATACCCCGATGGATCTTCAGAAGATCGAGCAGGGCGTTCGTTTGATCCTCGAGGGCATCGGCGAGGATGTGAACAGGGAAGGCCTGTTGGACACCCCCAGTCGCGTGGCTAAGATGTACGCCGAGTGCTGTGCGGGCTTGTACCAAGATCCAGCGGTTCATTTCGAAACTCTGTTCAACGAAGATCACGAGGAAATGGTCATCGTCAAGGACATTCCCTTCTACTCCATGTGCGAGCATCACCTGGCGCCCTTCTTCGGCAAGGCGCACATCTGCTACATTCCTGCCGCCGACGACGGCCGTGTGTGCGGATTGTCCAAGCTTGCGCGTTTGGTTGAAGTGTACGCCCGCCGCCCGCAGGTGCAGGAGCGCCTGACGCGCCAGGTCGCGGACACCTTGGTTGAGCAGCTCAACCCGCAGGGCGTCATGGTCGTCATCGAGGCCGAGCATCTGTGCATGAGCATGCGCGGCATCAAAAAACCCGGCTCAAGCACGGTAACCAGCGCGGTTCGCGGCGCCTTCGATCGCTCCGCTGCCACGCGTTCCGAGGCCTTGTCACTGATTTTCAACAAGTAAGTTCAGCAAACGGCTCCGTTGGGCTTGAATTCGCCAAGCAGCCCGACGAATCGCAAAGAACCACCAAGCACCGGCAATAAGCGCAAAGAAAGGAACCACCGATATGCGTTGCGTCATTTCTGTTCTAGGCAAAGACCGTACCGGCATCGTCGCCGCCGTTTCCACCGCCCTCGCAAATCACGGGGTGGGCATCGACGACATCAATCAGTCGATCCTGCAGGACATGTTCAGCATGACCATGCTCGTGAGCGTCAACGAGGAAAAGGCCTCTTTCAACGAGGTTCAGGACTCGCTTGCCAAGGTTGCCGATGAGCTTGGTGTGCAGATTGTCATTCAACGCGAGGACTTATTCCAGTTCATGTATAAAATCTAAGCTCGTAATCGGCTTTTTGGGGAGGGGTATCGATGTTCTTCGAGGACATGCAACCGGTTGACTATTTGTCTTATATTTTGGTGGCGGCGCTCACGATCGGCGGCCTTATTGCCATCGTGGTTTCTTTGGTGCGCAATGCCGAGAAGAAGAAGATCGAGCAGGATCGCTACGATTCCACGGGCGTGTACATCCCTGCCGAGCTGGCAAAACTCGACAAAAGCAAGTACATCGTCGTCAAGAACCCCCGCTATATGACGTTGCTGGGCAAGTCGGTCGGCAGCCATATCGTGTTCAGCATTTTCGGCATCTACATCATCGAGTATTCGATCGAGTCGGGGCGCATCGGCGGCCGCTTCGGTAACAGCCATTGGCACAAGGCAACCGCCATGGGCATGGGCTCCCGCGGTTTCACGTCCCCCATGTGGCGTGCCCTGGTGCATCAGCACGCGCTGACCCACGCGGTTCCTGCCACCAACGATGTTCCCATCTTCCCGATGGCAGTTATGCCCAACGGCACGCGCATCGATATTCATCTGAACCCGTATCGTTTGGACGACGAGTTCGAGGACGAGGACGATTGGGACGATTACGACGAGGAACTCGACGACTCCGAGGACGACGACGCCGACGCCCAGGCCTCCGAGGGCCTTGAGGCTCCTGAGGTTTCCGCCTCCGATGAGGACGAAGACGCCCTTTCCCGCGAACCTGTCGAGTGCGATGGGGAAGAGCTTGCCGAGGACGAAGAGGATGAAGATCTTGACGTCGCTTACGACCCCACCAAGTTCGTCGGCTGCATCGACGACATCTGCGAGTTCATCGCCGACAACTCTCAGGAAGAGGTTATGACCTTCGCCGAGGCGCAGGCGCTCGCCAAGCAGTGCGAGGAGTACTTCACCTCCGTCAAGGAAATGGAGAATCCCGAGGTCGTTAAGGGCCAAATCCCCGTCGAGTACCTGGGCTTCTCGCGCGATTACGGCAACAAGAAGCATCTGAAGCAGCTCGCCGATGAAGGTGTCATCCTTCTGGGCAACCGCAAGGATCTGGCCGAAAACGAGGAGAAGTATCAGGCCGAGGCCGCCAAGAAGTACGCGGCCGCGCACGGTGGTAGTGAAGCTAAGAGCGACGGCGAGTAGCATGAACGACATCCTGCATGAATTCGAACGCCTTTCGCGTGCTTACGGCGCGCATCCCTTCATTTACTTGCAGGGCGAGGGCGCTTCGCGTACCTATTCGTTTGCTCAGCTTAATTTCGCCGCCGCTGCCCTGGCGCGAGAGTTGGCAAAGCGCGGTGCCGTGCAGGGTTCGACGGTTTTGTGCCGTGCTTACAATTCGCCGGAGCTCGTGGTTGCCGTTTTGGCTGCGGCCTACGGAGGCTTCGGTTTGGCTCTTTTGAGCCCGCACTTGTCCGAGGCGAAGGCCGACGAGGCTCGCTCGCAGTTGAAAGGTGTGGCCATCAGCCTTGAAGAGCCCGATTTTCTGCGGCTTATGCTGGATGCCTGCGGGCGCAGCTTGCCCGAGATCGCCACGCTGGCAAACGACAAGATTTCTGCCGAGCTGGGGCGTCTTGGCTTGGATGCCTATATCGACGAGCGTCTTGAGGCTTTCGACCCCGCGGGGAATGGCGTGTGCCTGTTTGAAGCGCAGGGCGCGCAGCTTGCGGCTATGTGGTATCGCTGGGAAGCCCTTGCCCGTGTCGCGGTTCAGGTCAACGAGGAGCTTGAAGTTGGCGACGCCGTGGTGTGGCAGCTGGTGCTGTCGCTCTGCGATGCCAGGGGGCTCAAGGTTTTGATGTGTGCGCTGATGAGTGCATCGTCTGTTCTGGTGTACGAGCATTATTCAGCGCTGCGCGTTCTGAACGACGTGCTGCCCTTCAAGGTGACGCACATTTCGCTTACCGAGGCGCATCTGCGAGACTTGCTCGAAACTAACTACGACGGTGTTTTGTGCCAATATCGTTGCATTTTGCTGGAGGATGGCAAGCCTTCGCGCAGGACGTCATGGGCGGCCCGCCGTGCAGGCGCTCATCTGGTGGAACTTCAGCGGTAGCGGCGCGCTATTATTCAAGGCGCATTGCACTGAAAAAGATTTGAAATTTTTCTTGCGTTTCATTACGTAGTCTAGTAAATTAATTAATTGCGCGATACGCGCTGCACATAGTGCGGGGTGGAGCAGTCTGGTAGCTCGTCGGGCTCATAACCCGAAGGTCGTTGGT
>CAVBOO010000030.1:0-8208 GCA_963597045.1 bacterium
GGTGTAGCCCGCCTTCGTGAGCTTGTCGCGGTCGATCACCAGGTGGAGCTCTTTGCTGGCGTCCTCCATGCCGTTCTCGATCTCGGTGTAGCCCTCAATCTGGCCGACGGCGTCCATCACCTTCTCGGAAAGCTTCACCAACTCAGAGCTATCGGAACCCGAAAGAACGATGGACAGGCCGCTGCCCATCATCGACGACATCGAGCTTTCGGTCGAGCTGGCATCGATGTCCAGGCCCGTCACCTCCGAGCAAATCTGGCTCAGCTGCTTGCGGATCTCGGTGACCTGTTCGTCGGTAGTGACTTTGTCGGAGTCGGTTTGCGCGTAGAAGGTGAGCATGCTGACGTACTTCTCGTCGGTGTCGGACGCGGCCGAGGAGAGCATGCTCATCTCGGAGGCGCTGTCCATACCGCCCACCAGGGACAAGCCGTCGATCTTCATGGCCTTTTCCATGATTTCGTCGGCCATTTCGTAGGCGTCGGCCTTGGTCGTCTTGTCCTCAAGCGTGATGGGGATGGAGATGGTCTTGGTACCCATGGAAGGAATCATGGTGATGCCCATGTTCACCACGCCGACCACCGAAACCACCAGCAGCACGGTGGCCAACCCCAAAGGCAAAACCTTGTGCTTAAGCGTAAAGCCCAGGCTTCTGCCGTAAAGATCCTGCACCTTTTCGAAGGCGCGGTTGGACTTGGGCTCGTAGCTCTTGAAGACGAAGGAGCTTACCGCAGGCACCAGGGTCAGCGCGACCACGAGGGAGGCGCACAAAACGTAGGCGATGGTAAGAGCGAAAGGCATGAGCATCTGGTTGACCATGCCCGTGGTGAAGACCATGGGCAAGAACACGCAGATGGTCGTCAAGGTGGAGGCAACAACAGCGCCGGTGATCTGCTTGGCGCCCTGAACCGCCGCACGCGCCGCCGGGATGCCGCGCGAACGAAGGCGGTAGATGTTCTCCATCACGACGACGGAGTTGTCTACCAGCATGCCGATGGCAAGCGAAAGGCCGCCCAGGGACATGACGTTCAAGTCGATGCCGGTGAAGTACATGATCAACAACGCCACCAAGACGCTGAAGGGAATCGAGAAGGCCACGATGATGGTGGGCTTCCAGTCGCGCAGGAACAGTGCCAGAACGACGATGGCCAAAAGCGCGCCCAGAAGCAGGGACTGCAAAATCGTGCTGATGTAGTTGTCGATGGAGGCGCCCTGGTCGCTCATGACCGAAAGCGTCAAGCCGCTGTTTTCCTGCTCAAGCTGAGCGATTGCTTCCTTGACGTTCTTGGAAACGTCCGAACTGGATGCGGTGGAGTTCTTGAAAACGCTCACCAAGATGCCGTTGTCGCCGTTGACCTTCATGTAGCTGTCGCCCACGTTGTCGGTGGTGGTGATGGTAGCCACGTCGCCCAGGCGGATGTTGCCCACGCCATCGATGTTGGTGAGTAGGAGCTTCTTAAGCTCCTTGGGGCTGGTGATGTTGTCGCCCACGCGCACGAGCCACTGGTTGTCGCTTTCGTCGTCGATGTAGCCGGCAGGCATGCTGAAGTTCTGGGATTTAACCAGCTGAGCCAAGGTGCTCTTATCGACCAGCTTGTCGATGTTGGCGTTTTTGATGGCGGTTTTGCGCGCTTCCTTGTACTGCTCCTCGGCCTGTTCAAGTTGCTTTTTGGAAGAAGCGATGGTGGCCTCGGAGTCGGCGATCTGCGCACTTGCATCGGCGAAGCCCGTGGCGGCGGAAAGGCTGCCCGTGGTGGCCTCGGCCTTGGAATCAGTGAGCTTGGCTAGGCTGTCGGAAGCGGACTTCTGGGCTTCCTGGGCCTTGCTCAACTGGGTGTTCATCTCGTCGATCTGGGCTTGATAGGCTGCCTTTTCCTCGTCGGTTTCGGCGGATTCCTTCTGAGCCTCAAGCGACTGGATGGAAGCCTGCAAACTTGCGATCTGGCTGGAGTAGGCGGAAACGACCGAGGTCTGACCGGCAATGCCCGCCGTCAGCTGGGAGTCGGCCTGGCCCAGCTGCTCGTAAGTGTCGCTTTCCTTCTTCTCTACCTGCTTTTTGGCTTTCTTGAGCTTTGCCTCGGCCTTTTCGAGCTTGGCCTTGCCGTCGTCGATTTCCTTCTTGGAATCGTAAAGCTCGCTGTTCACGTGCTTAAGCAACTTGTTGTTGATCTGCTCGATCTTGTCGTCGTCCAGGCGCACCTCGACCGTTTTCTCGGCAGAGCCGGTGGTGGAGGCGTCGGCCACGCCGTCGGCGCGCTCGAGGGCTGGAACGACGGTGTCCTCGACGAAGCTCGAGGTTTCGTAGATGTCATGGTTGTCGTAGGAAACGGCCAAGTACATGCTCGCCATCATGTCCATGCTGATTTCCATCAGGTTGGGCGTGCCGGCGCCCTCGGGCAGGCTCGAGCTCACCTCGTTGACCGCGCTCGACACCTTAACCATGGCCGAATCCATGTCGGTGCCGTCTTGGAATTCCAGGAATACCATGCTGTAGTTGTCGGAGCTTTGAGACTGCGTCTCCTTCACGCCGCTGACCGTGGAAAGCGAGCTTTCCAAGACGTCGGTGATATCACTTTCCACCTTTTCGGCACTCGCGCCCGGATCGGTGGTGATGACCGCCAAATACGGGATGTCCATGTTAGGCAGCAGGTTAGTCTTCATCTTCGACAGAGAGACGCCGCCCAAAATAAGGCAAACGATCACCAATACGATGACGATATAAGGACGCTTCACGCTGAATCGGCTGAGCATGGGCGATTCTCTTTCCATCTTCGAGGGCCGCATGGGCCGGATGCATTTCGGTCGAGGGCGCCATCGACGCTCCTGCGCTTCTTCAGATAAGTTAACCAAAGGAAACTCAGAACACAATGCGCCGTCGGTTTTTAAGGTGAAGATAGTTTAGATTCTTAACTATCTTGCACGCGCAGCAACACAGTGTTTACACATTTATTTCACTTGCTTGGTCGTAGCCCTTGGAAAAAGCGGTATGCTGAAATTGTTCAACTGGAGAAACCGGGGCGCAGTAATTTCCGCAAAAATTCTCGCCCCGACCATCTCTGGTTGATTTTTTTCGCCCGCCTACAGGCCGCGCGCCGCTGCCGCCGTGGTTCTAACGGCATCGATCACCTCGCCGCGGAAGCCCGCCTTTTCCAGGACCTCCATGCCTTTGATGGTGGAGCCGGCCGGGCTGCACACCTCATCCTTAAGTTGGCCGGGATGCTTGCCCGTGTCCAAGACCATCTTCGCGCTTCCCAGAACCGTCTGCGCTGCCACCTGGTACGCCTGCGCGCGAGGCAGACCCTCGGCCACGCCGCCGTCGGCCAGCGCCTCGATGAAGGCATAAACGAACGCAGGGGCGCTGCCGCCCACCGCGGATGCGGCGTCGATCAGGCGCTCTTCCAACTGAAGGGCCACGCCATAGCTTTCAAGCAAGCCGACGACGACGTCGAGTTCCTCGGCGGTCACCTTGGCGTTTGCGCAGTAGCTTGTGAAGCCCTCCCCCACCAAAGCCGGGGTGTTGGGCATCGTGCGGACGATCTTCACCTCAGACCCCAGGCGCTCGGCCAGCCAAGCAAGGGTCTTGCCGGGAGCAAGGGTGACCACAATCTGCGCAGGACGAAGAGAATCGCGGATCTGCGCGATTACTTCCTCGTATTTTTGGGGCTTGACCGAAAGGAAGACGATGTCGGCGGCGGCCACCACGGCAAGGTTGTCGGTGCCGGCGTTAACGCCAAGGCGCTCTGCCGCGCGCGCTGCAGATGCCGCCGAATGGTTGGACACGTAGATGCCGTGAGGGGAAACGAGCCCCTTCGAAACGATGCCGCCGATGATTGCCGAGGCCATGTTGCCGCAACCGATAAAGCCAAGCTTGGTCATGCTGATCCTTTTGCCCGAGGGTTTGCTTTGCCCAAACCTTACCACGCCCCTGTTTCGAGCGCGTGGCCAAGCGGCTTATGCGGCGGACTTGGAGGATGCGATGTTCTTCACGCTTGCCTTGGTGGACGTAGTAGACGTGGTGGTGAAGCTTTCAACCTCGCTCCACTCGCCGTAGCAGCGCTTGCCGTTGGCCTTCACGAAAGAGCGAACTTGCACGTAGTAGACGGCGCCCTGCTTCAGCTTGGAAAGCGACTTCTTCTTAGCTGAAGTGGTGAGCTTTTTGGCGGACGCGAAGTTCTTGCTCACGGAATAACGGAGCTGGTACCCGCTTGCGCCCTTCACCTTCGCCCATTTGATCTGGGCGGACGTGGCGGCAAGCTTGGAAACCTTGCTGATGGAAGCCTTGGGGGCGTACACGCTGAACGCCGTTTTGCCAAGCACCCAGGTGGAGCCTGCATCCGTGTAGGCGCGCACCGCATATGAATAAGTGCCGGGCTTGAGCTTGCTGAACTTCAAGCTGCCCGCGATCTTCTTGCCGGAATACTTGGTTTGCAGCTTCACCTTCGTCTTGCCTGGCTTGACCGTGGCCGTTTGCACCGCTTTGCCAGCGGCGTTGTAGATGTAGGCCTTGACCTTGGTTATCTTCGCCGTGGATTTGATGGTGCCCTTGGGCATGAAGCCTGCGCCGTAGCTCAAAGATTTAGGCGTGGTGTAGGAGCTTATCATGCAGGACTGAACATTGAGCTGCGATTTCTCCGTCGAAGTACCGGAAGTGCCAACCACGCTGTTGGAAACGCGCACGTTGTCATTCCCATAACGCAGGGTGTAGCTCTTGGAAGCAACCGCCATCACCTTGGGCGGCTGGTTCGCATCAACACAGGCCGGGTCGAGCATAAGGAAGTTGGCCAGGCTCAAATTGCTGCGATTGGCGTTGGTCACGCCCACGATCACCACCCAATGCTGACCGTCGGCCTTCGTGTTCACGTGCAGGATCACCGGACGTCCGGCAGTCACCTGGTCGTAGACGTACTGAAGCTCCGCGGTGCTTGTCTTGGAAGTGGCGAATTTCAATCCGGAATAGGTGAACTGGCCCTGGTCGGAGCCCTTCAAGGATCTGGCCGACCAGCTTGTTCCGTCCCTAAACTTGGACGGTGAGTACAGCGCGCCCTTCGCAATGGTCGTGGCATAGGAATAACAATAGCACAGGCAAGCACCGCTCTGCTGCTTGCCCTTGTAAAGAAGGCTCTCGTTGTATTTCAGGCTCATGCTCGTGGCGGCCTCGGCCTTGGATGCGCACAAGGGCAACAGGGCAAACGCCAGAATGAAAGCAAAAAGTAAAGCTGCGAAAGCTCGAAGCCTCGCATAGCAAGCGCTCTCTGTGTGCTGCATTTAAATCCTTTCGAAAGATGCGCTTGCCCAAGGATAGCGTTTATGCCACCAAGCTTGCAACGAGCTGCGTCACGACGCCCTCGGTCGGGTTGGCACCCGAGGTGGGATCCAAGCGCTGCTCGATAATCTTGCGCTCCTCGGCGGTGAAGGAGCTCAGGTCCGCAGTGATGCCGGCATCGGACGAAGCGGAGGCGTTGGCAGCGCTGGCCGTATCGGCATCATCGGCGACGAAGGTGCCCGCGCTTTTGGAAACACGGACGTTGTTGCTGTCCAGATACAAAGAGTAGGTTTTCTCGGAAATCGCAGCGGGCTCGTCGGGCAGGGTACCCACGGAGTCCAGCGCCAGAAAATCGCTGAGCTTCAAATTGCTGGCATCTGCGCCAACGTAGCCGGTCACAGCAACCCAATGCTGGCCGCCCTTGTTCATCTTCAAGTGCAGCACGACGGGCTTTCCTTTGGTGACAGCTTTGCGAACCGCCTGCAAGGTGGACTGCTCGGAGCTGTAGGTTTTGTACGAGAACAAATTGGGGAACCAACGGGCGGACACGCCGCCGGCGGAATATTCGCTCCAAGAATGAATGCTGCCCGTGGTGATGGTTTGCGCGTACGCGTAGGAATAACACAGGCATTGACCGCCGCGCGTCTGCTTGCCGACCTTGTTGATGTTGCGCTGGGAGATCTCGATTTGCCCCGTTATCGCGTCGGCCGACTCCTGGGCCGAATCCTCCTCGGCATACGCCAAACGCGCGCCAAGGATAAAAGAAGAGGCAAGGAAAACGAAAGCGAAGGCGGCAAGGGCCGCTCGACGATTTGCACGATGCAAGCTTTGTGCGTTAAGCACGTATGATCCTTTCGCAGGGTACGACCGCCTACTTTCTTGCCATGCCCGCAACTTGGAACCCCAAGCTCCGACTTGGCTGCTTGGCGATGCCGCATCGCGGACCCGCAAGGGGCAAAACCGCAAGGCGCGAACGCGAAGCGCGAAAGAGCGATCGGCTTGCTTGCTGGACCTGGTTGGTTTGCGCTTCGCCCAGGTAATCGCGCCGAGTGTGTTGTTGGCTGTTTAGCGCGGCCAGGCAAAGCAGGTGGGTTTGTCCAGTTTTCAAGCCGCGAATAGGCTATCGAAACGCGAATTCCCTTCACAGCTTGACCACAAGTTGTGCACAGGGCATTCACGAGCTTTCGGAAATTTCACAATATGTTGTGGGTGAAGAAAGAAATCCAACGGATTTGCGTTCAAATCCTCTTCAAAAGTCGCTTTAGTGCACTAAAGCGGTTTGACCTTTGCACGGGCAACTGATAAGGGGATACTGAAATCAAGCGATTCCCGGGCGATTTCGCCGCAAGCCCAAAGCTAGGAGGCACCCATGACACGCATGCTCTACCAAGGACACGGAAGCTATCGCTTCACGCTGAACGACGGCACGGTAGTCTATGTCGACCCCTTTGCCGGCGAAGGCTATGACGTGCCTGCAAACCTGATTCTGGTAACCCACGAGCACCCCGACCACACCTGCGTCGACAAAATGCCCCACGCCGAGGGCTGCACCATACTGCGCGCCGCCGACTTCCTGGCCAGCGGCGAGCATCAAAAGCTCGAAAGCCACGGACTGGTGATGCAGGCGGTGCTTGCCGACAACGAAAATCATCCGCCCAAAGAATGCGTGGGGCTCGTCTTGGACATGGATGGCCTGCGTTTTTACGCCTCGGGCGACACTTCCATCACCGACGACATGCGCTCGGGCAAGCTTGCCGCGATGGAGCTGGACTACGCGGTGTTCCCCTGCGACGGCTACTACAACATGGGCCCAGACGAAGCAAGTCGGGCTGCCGCCTTGGTGAAGGCTCGTCATAGCATCCCGGTTCATCTGGTTCCGGTGCACGACGTTGGCAACCCGACTATTTTCAGTCGCAGCACCGCCGAGGCGTTCCAGGCCGATGGTCGCATCATCCTGGAGCCCGGCGAAGAGCTTGAGCTTTAGTTTTTAAAAGCTGTGATTTTTTACTTCATCAGCTTGCAGACGGCCTGGCTGTAAGCCACGGGATCGGTCAGGGGCAGGCCCTCGACCAGCAGCGCGTTGCTGTAGAGGATCTGGGTGTAGGCCTCGAGCTTGTCGTTGTCGCCCTGATCGTTGGCGGCCTGCAGGACCCTGAACACCTCGTGCTGAGGGTTAAGCTCGAGCACGCGCTCGGCGTGGATGTCCTCGGCGCCAGGCTGCATGTAGAAGGCCTTCTCCATCTCAAGGGAGACGGGGCCCTCGGCGGTCACGCAAGCGGCGGCGTCGGTCAGACGGCTCGAAACGGCAACTTTGGAAACCTCGTCGCCCAAGAAGCCCTTCATGGTCTCGAACAGGCCTTCGTTCTGCTTGGCGATGGCCTCGGCGGCTTCCTTCTCGTCCTCGGTCTCAAGGCCAAGGTCGCCACCGGCGACGTTCTTGAACTCGAAGCCCTTGGACTCCTGGCCTTCCTCGACCACGGGGCTGTAGTCGTGCATGGTCCCCAACGTGAACTCGTCAAGGTCCTCGGTGCACAGAAGCACGTCGTAGCCCTTGCTCAACACGGTGTTGACGACAGGCATCTTGGCCAGGCGCTCAACCGACTCGCCGACGGCGTAATAGATGGAATGCTGGCCTTCGGGCATCGCAGCGGCGTACTCCTCAAGCGTGACCATCTTCTTCTGGTCGGCGGAGTAGAACAACAGCAGATCCTGCAGTTTTTCCTTTTCCATGCCGTAAGTCGAGTAGATGCCGAACTTCAGACCGCGGCCGAAGTCCTTGAAAAAGCCTTCGTACTTCTCGCGATCGTTGTCGCGCAGCTTGACAAGCTCCTGCTTGACCTTCTTCTCAACGCGGCGGGCGATGGCCTTAAGCTGGTTGTTGTGCTGCAAGGTCTCGCGGCTGATGTTCAGGGTCAGATCCTGGGAGTCCACGACGCCGCGCACGAAGT
>CAVBOO010000031.1:0-8124 GCA_963597045.1 bacterium
CAATCAGGATGACCAGCGCAACAGCCACAGTGGATGGCGTGGTGCCCAAACTCTCGAAGAAGGCGTCCATAAGACTCTCCTTTCAACATGAAACCTAACGGGGCGGCCGGAACCTTGTCCAGCCGCCCCATCTAACAAATCAGCTTAGCCAACAGCAATGATGCTATTTGGTTTCGCTTTCGATCTGAGCCTTAACCGCATTCTGCGCCTTGACGCCCTTGTACTTGTTGGGGCGGAAGAGCAGATACAGGAAGCCGACGAAGGTCACGGCCGCAACTGCGGTCCAGATGCTCAAAGGAGCCTCGCCCGTAACCAGGCCGCCGAAGTTGAAGATCCAGAGAGCGATGAGCCAAGCGACGCCCATCTGGTAGCCAACCTGAGCCCAGAACCACTTCTTGGAGTTATGCTCGCGAGCAGCTGCGGTAAGAGCAGCGAAGCAAGGAACGCAGATGAGGTTGAAGGCCATGAAGGCGTATGCGGTAACAGGGCCGTAGGTGTTGGCGAAGTTGGAGTACCAGTTGCCCGTATCGCCCGCGTAAAGGATGCCCAGGGTTGCAACGATGTCTTCCTTTGCAGCCAGGCCGGAAAGCGATGCGGCAGCTGCCTGCCAGTCGCCGAAGCCCACGGGAATGAAGATCCAAGCGAAGGCGGAACCGATGCCGGCCAAGAGCGAGAAGCTCGTGTCGGAAACAGCGCAGAAAGCGCCCTCTTCGAAGCCATAGGTGGAAAGGAACCAGATAACGATGCATGCCAGAAGCAGGATCGTGCAAGCCTTCTTGATGAACGCCCATGCGCGCTCCCACATGCTGCGGAGAACGCCGCCCACGGTGGGCAGGTGGTATGCCGGCAGCTCCATGACGAAGGGTGCGGCCTCGCCCGCGAAGGGCTTGGTCTTCTTCAGGATGATGCCGGAGCATAGAACGGTGGCAATGCCCAGGAAGTAGGCACTCGGAGCAACCCACCAGGCGCCGCCGTAGATTGCGCCGGCGAACAAGGCGATAACGGGAAGCTTGGCGCCGCAGGGAATGAAAGTGACCGTCATGATGGTCATGCGACGATCGGCCAGGTTCTCGATGGTACGAGATGCCATGATGCCGGGAACGCCGCAGCCGGAGCCGATAAGCAGCGGGATGAAGGACTTACCCGACAGGCCGAAGCGACGGAAGATGCGGTCGAGCACGAAGGCAACGCGAGCAAGGTAGCCGCAGGATTCCAGGATGGCCAGCAAGATGAAGAGGATCATCATCTGCGGGACGAAGCCCAGAACTGCGCCGACGCCGGCGACGATGCCGTCCATGATGAGCGCGTAGACCCAGCTCTCGGTGTCGAAGTTAATCGAAGCAAAGAAGTCGTCAAGCAAGGAAGGGATACCCGGGATCCAGATGCCGTAATCGGAAGGATCGGGGCCGGCCTCGCCATACTCCTCGGCATTCTCGCCATAGGACTCAACCACAGCCAGCGCCTCATCGTAGGCATCTTGATCGACTGTCACGAATTCGTCTTCGCCAGTCTCGTCGTCGTAGGAGTCATAGCTTCCGCCAACGCCAGCATCCAGAACGGTAACGGCATCGGAGTACTCGTCGTTGACTTCATCGAAGGCAGCCTGGGCGCCATCAACCTGAACGATCGGGGAGGGGTCGAGGAACCATCCGTCGCCGAAGACGCCGTCGTTGGCCCAGTCGGTAGCCACGGTACCGACCGTGGAAACAGAGATGTAGTACACCAAGAACATGACCACCACGAAGATGGGCAGGCCCAAGATACGGTTGGTGACCACGCGGTCGATCTTGTCGGAGGTGGTCAGCTGACCCTTGCTCTTGACTTTGAGAGCGCCCTCGACGATGCCCTCGATGCGATCGTAACGACCGCAGGTGATCAAGCTCTCGGAGTCATCGTCGGCCGCATCCTCGGTTGCGGTGATGATCTTCTCGACGGCAGCCTTGGCGGAGTCGGTCAGGTCAAGGGCATCGATGATCTTCTCGTCGCGCTCGAAGAGCTTGATGCTGTACCAACGACGCTGATCGGCTGCGATGGAGGAAGGCAGCTGCTCGGCAATTTCGGTCAGAGCCTTCTCGACGCCGTCCTCGAAGGTGGTGGGGACGATCGTGTCGGCGCTGCCGTGGGCCAAGGTCGCATCGACCAAGCCCTGGATGCCCTCGTTCTTAAGGGCGGAAATCTCGACGACGGGCATTCCCAGACGCTCGGACAAGGTGTCGACGTTGATCTCGTCGCCGCGCTTTTTGACCTCGTCCATCATGTTGATGGCAACCACCATGGGCACGCCCAGCTCGGCGAGCTGAGTGGTGAGGTAAAGGTTACGCTCGAGGTTGGTGCCATCGATGATGTTGATGATGGCCTCGGGCTTTTCGTCCAAGATGTAGGTACGGGTAACAACTTCCTCCAGGGTGTAGGGAGAAAGCGAATAGATGCCGGGGAGGTCGGTGATAACCACTTCGTCCTTGGCACCGAAGGAAGACTTGAGTTTGCCCTCCTTCTTCTCAACCGTGACTCCAGGCCAGTTGCCAACGTACTGGTTGGCGCCCGTGAGCAGGTTGAACAGAGTCGTCTTGCCGGCGTTGGGGTTACCCGCAAGAGCAATACGCGTTGCCACTATCGCGCTCCTTCGTGTTCGTTGCCGGAAAATCCGGTGCTCGACCTTCCGCAGCCGAAGGTTAACCCTGGCTAACGGTTAGTCGTAGCTAACTTACATACTTAAAAAGAGCGGCCGAATGCCGCTGCGAAGTTCGCCCTCCAACCTGCATTGGGAAAATGCCCAACTCAGAGGAAGAACTCCAGAATCGCCGCTTTGCGAGGCTGAGGGGATACTCAACCTCGATCATGTCGGCGTCTTCCTTTCGCAAGGAAAGCTCGAAACCTCGAACGGTGACCTCGATTGGATCACCCAGAGGTGCAACCTTACGCACGTAAACCTGAGCACCACGCGTGATGCCCATGTCCATGATGCGTCGTTTGGTTGCGCCTTGACCGTGCAGCTTGACCACTTTCACGGTGTCGCCGATGGCGACCTGCTTCAAAGTCTTCACCAAATAGTCCTTTCGACCTGCATCGATTACACGAGGACTTTGTTTGCCACGTCCAAGCCGATGGCGATACGCGATTCCTTGACGTTGATGATGAGCCCGCTTTCGTTACGGGACACCACGCGCACCTCGGTACCGGGCACCAAACCTAGGCCCTCCAGAAAGCGATGAATCTCGGAGCGGCCATTGATCCGCTTGACGATGTAGCGCTCCCCTATCGTTCCCATGGTGAGTGGCATAAAAGCCTCCTTTTCCGATTCCCAGCGCAAGCGTCCTTGAACTGAGGCCCTTGAGCAGGCGTCCCCACCAAGAGCTAATCTTAAAGTTAATTTAGGTTAACAAGTGATTAAGAAAAAAGCCATACCTGCAAGGAAGAAAATTAGCAGCAGCAAACTTTTTTCGCGTGGCAGAAGAGCGCACAAACTTTAAGCTGAGGCGATTTGGGGGGATTTGAAGGACGGCAGGGCGATGTGCTGGGCCCACTTCCGCTGCAGGACGCCACGCGCACCTTGACACCGGGCAACAAACCCAAGCCATCCAGAAAGCGGTGGATACCTCCTTAAAAGACGATGCCGAAGAGGTCGAAGCCGAAGCCGACGACGACACCCATCGCCCACAAAAGCACGATGATGAAAAGGTTGCTCTTGGGGCGGCGATTCTCGCGGCAGAGCACCAGCAAGCCGATACCCGCACCCACGAGCAAGCCGGCCATCATGGCACCGGTGGACAAGGTGCCATCCAAGAACAGCTCGCAGATGATGACGCTTGCCGCGCAGTTGGGAATAAGCCCAACCAAACCCGCGAAGCACACCGACAAAGCAGGGTTCGCAGCCAAGAAGCCCGCGATAGCCTCCTCGCCGGCAAGCTCGATGGCCCCGCCCAGCACGAAAGTAATCAAGAAAATGAACAGGGAAACCTGCAGGGTGTGCTTGATGGCGCTTTTGAGCGGGCCGTCCGAGCACTGACAATGCTCCTGCTCGCACAGGTCGTGAATATGCAGATGGCCTGCTCCCTTATGGCGAAGGCGCTGAACCAAATCAACCAAGAAGCCCAAGGCCATACCGATAACAACCTTGCAGGCAAGCACCTTGAACAAAAGATCGGGATCGGCCTGCTCGGCAATGAAAATGGGGATCATCTCGTCGGAAGTGGCCAGGAACACCGCGAACAAGGTGCCGAGTGTGATCACTCGGCCGGCGTAAAGGGTGGCTGCAGCCGCCGAGAAGCCGCACTGCGGGAAGGCGCCCACGAGCGCACCGACCACCGGGCCGAAGAAGCCGGCTTTGCGCACCATGGCCTCGGCTTTGTCTTCGGCTACTCCCTCAATCAACTCCATGATGAAATAGGTGACCAAAAGGAAGGGGATGAGCTTAAGCGTGTCGACGGCGGCATCGACAAATATGTCCATAAATTGTTCCATGGGGCGGCATTATAGACAGCTTTTCGCCTGAATGCCCGCTCATGCGTGCATACATAAGCGCAGGGGGACGAAAGGCTTGCGGTCCTTAGTCGTGCAGCCTCAGCTGCCAAAAGGTCACCGCGCTTGCGGCGGCGACGTTCAGGGAATCGACCCCATGGGCCATGGGGATCCTCACGGTGTAGTCGCATTGAGCGATGGTCGCATCGCACAGGCCGTCGCCTTCGGTGCCGAAGATGAGCGCCAGGCGCTCCTCGGAGTTGAGCCCCTCGTCGTCAAGGGAGACGGAATCGTCCTTGAGCGCAAGGGCCGCCGTCTTGAAGCCAAGGGCCTGTAGACGAGCCATGCCGGCAGCAGGCCAATCCCCCACCGCGTCACCGATGCGCGTCCAAGGCACCTGGAACACGGTGCCCATGGAAACGCGGGCGGCGCGGCGATACAGGGGGTCGCAGCAGGCGGGCGTCACCAAGACGACATCGATGCCGAGCGCGGCGGCGCTCCTGAAAATGGCGCCCACGTTGGTGTGGTTGGTGACGTCCTCGAGCACGGCAACGCGGCGCGCTCCTGCCAGCAAGCTCTCCACGCTAGGAAGCTGAGGGCGACGCATGGCACACAAAACGCCGCGCGTGAGCTCGTAGCCGGTAATGGTCTGAATCCGCTCGGCAGGCGCCACGAACACCGGGATATCCCCGGCTGCGCTTGCCTTGCAGGCGCGCTCAATCAAACCATCGAGCCCGGAAAGCCTATGATCGGGTATCAGCATGCTCACGGGCTCGTAGCCGCCGGCAAGCGCGCGCTCGATCACCTTCTCGGACTCGGCGATGAAGATGCCCTTCTCGGGTTCGAGCTTGTTGCGCAGTTGAAGCTCGGTCAGGCGCAGATACGCGTCCAAGCGCTCATCTGCAAGCGTCGAAATCGGCTCTATCATCTGGCAGCCCGTCCTGGGCTATTCCTGCGTTGCCGCAGGCTCGTAGTCGGTCACCGATTTGCCGATGGTCGCCTTAAGCACCAGCAAGGTGGCAACGATCAGGACGATGCCGATGGGCAGGCAGATGGCGGCATTCTGCACGAAGCCGGCGATGATGAATATCACGAACGAGACCACCGCGACGGTGATGACATAGGGCAGCTGGGTGTTGACGTGCTCGATGTGATTCATGTTCGCACCGGCTGCGGCCATGACCGTGGTGTCCGAGATCGGCGAGCAATGGTCGCCCGCAACGGCACCGGCCAGGCAAGCGGAGATGCCGATGGTAAGCAAGGTCGGGTCGTTGGAGAAGATGGGCAAGACGATGGGGATCAGGATGCCGAAGGTGCCCCAAGAAGTACCGGTGGAGAATGCCAGGAACAGTGCCACCAGGAAGATGATCGCAGGGAGCATCGCATACAGGCCGGGAGCGACGTTCTCCATAAGGCCGGCAACGTAGTTTGCGGCGCCCAGAAGGCTGGTCATGTTCTTCAGGGCAACGGCGAAGGTCAAAACCAGGATGGCCGGGACCATCGCGTTGAAGCCGCTGGTAAAGCAGGCGGTTGCCTCGTTGAAGCTGATGACGCGACGCGCAAGCAGGTAGATGAAGGTGATCACCAAGGCGACGATCGAACCCCAAGGCAGCGCGGTGAAGGCGTCGGTGTTGCCGAAGGCAGCCACAACGTCGCCTGCGTTATCACCGCCGAAGAAACCGCCGACGTAAAGCATGCCGGCAACGCAGAAGACGATCAGCAGGATAACGGGCAAAAGCATATCCCACAGGCTGGCCTTTTCCCTGGAGGTGGCGGTGTCGCCACCGAGAGAACCAAGGTCGCCGTCACGATAGGCCGCAATCTCGGCCTTGGCCATGGGGCCGTAGTCGAAGTTGAGGAATACCAAACCGAGGACGAAGACGATCATCAAAAGCGAATAGAAGTTAAAGGGAATCGCCGAAATGAACAGGTCGATGCCGTTGACGTTGAGGTCGGCGGCAACGCCGGAAACCGCGGCTGCCCAAGAGGAAACCGGCGCGATCATGCAGATGGGAGCGGCGGTCGCATCGATGATGAAGGCGAGCTTGGCGCGCGAGACGTTTTTGGAGTCGGTAAGAGGGCGCATGACCGAGCCGACGGTGAGGCAGTTGAAGTAATCGTCGATGAAAATGAGAACGCCCAGGATGAAGGATGCGATCTGCGTACCCACGCGGCCTTTCACATGGCGCGCCGCCCATTGACCGAAGGCCGAGGCGCCACCTGCAGCGTTGACCAGGGCAACCATGATTCCCAGGATGACCAGGAAGATGAAGATGCCCGCATTATCCGAAACGGCAGGGATCAGGCCCTCGTTGATGATGGTATCGAGCGTGCCCGTAGGCGAAAAGCCTGCAGCAAGCAGCGCGCCTGCGACGATGCCGACGAACAGCGAAACGTAGACTTCTTTGGTCGTAAGCGCCAAAACGATGGCGATCAACGGGGGCAAGAGCGCCCAGGCGGTATCGACGAACTCCATGGGAATACCTTTCTTCTTTTAAATTGCACCCGATATTACACGTATTGGGGAGTTCGTAGTTTTTCATGCTGGCAAGCTGCGCCTATTGCTCCTTAGGCGGGTTTTATTCAGGAAAGTCACGTTGGACAGGGCGGGGCGAGACGGGGTGCGAACGGTATGGACACGTCGCGGCAGGGCGTAGTAGGGCGTGGCGGGACGCGGCGAAGTAGGGCACGGCGCAAAAGGGCTCGGCGAATCTTGCAAGCGGCGCACGGACGTCCGAGTAAAAAGAAGGACCGGCGCCACTGGAGCGCCGGCCCTACGAAAGCCTTGGAGGCGAAATCAGCCGTTAGGCAGCCGAGATTACATCATGCCGCCCATGCCGCCGGCACCGGCGCCAGCGAGTGCGGACAGATCGGGACCCTCCTTGGGGATCTCGTTGATGGTGGCCTCGGTGATGAGGATAAGACCTGCCACGGAAGCTGCGGACTGCAGAGCGGTACGGGTGACCTTGACAGGGTCGTTGACGCCCATGGAGATCATGTCGCCCTCGGCGCCGTCCATGAAGTTCAGGCCGTGGCCGGCGGGAAGGCCTTTAACCTTCTCGACGACGACGGAGCCTTCGTAGCCGGCGTTGCTTGCGATGGCGCGCAGAGGGGCCTCGAGAGCCTTGCGGACGGTATTGACGCCCACGAGCTCGTCGGCATTGTCAGTCTCAACGGCGTCCAGAGCCTCGGTGCAGTTGAGCAGAGCCACGCCGCCGCCTGCGACGATGCCTTCCTCAACGGCTGCACGAGTTGCCTGCAGGGCGTCCTCGATGCGGGACTTCTTCTCCTTAAGCTCGGACTCGGTGGCAGCACCGACCTTGAGGACGGCAACGCCGCCGGAGAGCTTGGCCAGGCGTTCCTGGAGCTTTTCCTTGTCGAAGTCGGACTCAAGACGCTCGTACTCGGCGCGCATTGAGGCGACGCGAGCATCGATGGCGGCCTGGTCGCCTGCGCCGTCGACGATGACGGTGGCGTCCTTGGAGACCTTGACGGTCTTAGCGGTGCCCAGAGCGTCGGGGGTAACGTCGGCAAGGGTCATGCCGAAGTCCTTGGAAACGACCTTGCCGTTGGTGACGATTGCGATGTCCTCGAGGATGCGGCTACGACGCTCGCCGAAGCCGGGAGCCTTGATGGCAACGACGTTCAGGGTGCCGCGCAGCTTGT
>CAVBOO010000032.1:0-8112 GCA_963597045.1 bacterium
TTCGAGTCCCATTTGAATCCTCCTAGCCTTCAATGGTACAAACGATCACAGCTATGTGAACGTGTTCATTGTCTCACCAGGTTTGTCAAGACTAGGACGGCGAACGGCAAGAATTTGGGAAAGCATTATTCTATTTTTGCATTATTCGCCGAAAGAATAAAGATTTACTCGCGAAACGCGTTTAACCAGATGAATTAGTTAACTTAAGGTAATTAACATTATTTGAAGATTTGTTTGGTTTATGGCTTTCGGCTAGGCTTTGGGGCTGGCGTTTGGCGTGTTTCGAAGCGATCTTCAGGGCTTTCGCACACTAGCTGCGGGGGAGGGGTGGCGCCTGGTGCGGGCCTTTGCTTTGCAGCCTGCTTCTTCGCGGGGTTTTCTTAGATCGCCTGCGGTTCAAGCTCGAAGAGCTCCCCTACACTCAGCTCGCAATCAAGCTTGATGGCATGGTTGGGACAGGCGTCGACGCAGAGGTAGCATTGCGCGCAATCGCAAGCCCTGAACTCATGCGTGGCTGGCTCGGGGACGCTGCTTGCGGTGTCAGCAGCATCTGCGCGAGGCGCGCCGGTCCCGTTGCGGTTCCCGTTGCCGGCATTGCGTGCGTTGTTTTGCGCGCTATCCTTATCGAGCTTTTTGAGCGTTCCCGTGGTGCAGAAGAAGGCGCACAGCCCGCAGTTGGCGCAGAGCGCATGGTCGATGCTGAGCCTGCCGGCAAAACGCGGGTGGATCATCTCATTTTCGACGGGCTGGCATTCGGCGCCGTACAGCTCGTCGAGTATCGCATCGTTGCGTGGGATGCTGAATCTCCTTAGGGCGGTACCTTCCTCGTTGAGCAAGCGCGCTCTCCATTGCGTCTTTTCCCGCTGTTCCTCGAAATGCTGCTCGATGGCACTTTCGGCAACGGCGATGCTCGACTTCTGCAGTTCCTTCCTCACGCTTCCGAAAAACCCGCGACGTGAGAATCCGTCATCAAGGTAGGGGAAGATGGATTCTTGTTCGTGGCTTTCTTGAATGTGCTGGACCTTGAGCGCCAGCCCCCATTTGCTTGCGAGCTCCTGTGCGCCCTGGCGCGTCTTGCAGAAGAATTCGCCGGCGCTTGCAAGGGGGCAGTCCTGGCAGCTGTTGGTGAGCAGGCGAAGCTCATCGATGCCCCTTGCGGCGAAGTGGATAAGCTGAGCTTCGTCGAGCGCGCCGATGCAGGGGATTGCCTCTAGGTGATGGCTCCCCAGCTTGGCGAGCTGGTGCTTGGAGCAGGCGAGCCAAAGGATTTTGCCTGCATGCTTTGATGCAGAGCCGTCAAGATGGTCTGAACTTAGTGAAACATCGATTAGCTCATCAAAAGTATGTGAGCTTATTTTGCTCGTGAGTGCAAGGGTTGGGCAGGCAACGGAGCAGGCGCCGCAGCCTAGGCAGATCGTCTTGTCTACGACGATCTCGTTGTCTTCAACCGTAAGGGCTTTCGTGGGGCAGACGTCCACGCAGGCGGTGCAGCGGGATAACTTATGCCGTACCTTCGTGCAGCGTGCGGGCTCGATTGAGGGCACCGCTCCAGCAAGCTTGAACATGATGCTTGAGGCTTCGTCGAGCGTAACCATGCTTGCTCCTTACGGTGCGGATGCTTTGGGTGAACACCGTGAGTGTATCCCTTGGGCGCATATTCTTCTAGAAGTAAAACACCCCCAAGATTACTTGGGGGTGTAAAGATTTGCTTAATAAACTTTAAGCATTATAAGTAAATTTGTGCTTTCTTGACGCTTACAGCTCCATGGCAACAAGACGTGCTTCCTCGGTGGCGTTGAGGCAACGGCGAGCCTTGACGGCGTCTCCGATGGTGTGAACGCTCATGCCTGTTTCCTTCAAGGGCTCGGTTAGCTCATCGAGGCTCTGATAGCCGAGCGCCATGACCACGTTGTCAAAGCCGCGGATGGCATGCATCGAGCCGTCGATCGCATCCTTGTAATCAACGCCGTCGGCGAGGAACTCGCTTGCGCGTGCGTTGTAGATGACCTTTACGTGGTTCTCAGCGAAGTTCTTCTCGACGAACTTCTTATGCTCACCGATCATGCCCACGCCGTAGTAGCTGCGCGTAGCGAGCAGGGTAACGTCGTAGCCGAGCTCACCCAGGAAGTCCGCGGTCTCGGTGCCGACGAGGCCGCCGCCGACGACGAGCACCTTCTTGCCCGGTACTTGCTGCCCGGTAAGGACGCGACCGGCATGCAGGATCTCGGGGCTGTCGGCGCCGGGGATGTCGCGAATCAAGGTCTTGGAGCCGGTTGCCACGATCACTTCGTCGGGATTCTGCTCGCGTACGAGCTCGGGCGTGACGGCGGTGTTCATGACGATGTTCACGCCTGCCTTGTGGCAGCGCACGATGTAGGAGCGAACCAGGTTGGTGATGTCGCCCTTTCCGGGAGGGAAGGCGGCGATGCGCATGTTGCCGCCTAGAACATTGGAAGATTCGTAGAGCGTTACCTCATGACCGCGCTCGGCGGCGATGAAGGCGGCGCACAAACCGGCGGGACCGCCACCGGCAACCAGAACCTTCTTCTTGGTCTTGGCGGCAGGCTCGCCCTCAAGCTCGAAGCCGAGGAAGGGATTGACCAGGCAGCGAATGGGCTTGCCCTGGTACATGTTGGCGGTGCAGCCCTGCAAGCAGGCGATGCAGGGGGTCAAGTCGCCCAGATCGTCGTTCATGGCCTTGTTGGGGGTGTGGGGGTCGGCCAGGGACTGACGGCCGAAGGCCACCAGGTCGGCACGGCCTTCCTTGATGAGGAGGTCGGCGTACTGAGGCTCGGTGAAGCGGCCGACGGTGATGATGGGGATCTCGACCGCACGCTTGATCTCGGTGGCAAGCTCAGCGCTGAATCCGCCGTGGACCGTGGTGGGAGCCCACATGAATTCATCTTTAATGTGGACGGCTCGTGAAACGTGGAGGCACTCAACGCCGCACTCCTCGAGGTAGGCGGCCACAGCTGCGGAATCGTGGACGTCCATGCCGCCCTCGACCTCGTCGGAGGAGTTGATACGTGCGAGGATGGCGACCTTGCCGCCGACGCGCTTCTTGACTTCCTCGACGATGAGGCGAGGGAAGCGCATGCGGTTTTCGAAGGAGCCGCCGAACTCGTCGACGCGCTTGTTGGTGCGGGGGCTGATGAAGGAGCTCACCAGGTAGCCATGCGCCATATGAATCTCGACGGCATCGACGCCGCCCTTCATGGCACGCTCGGCAGCGTCGCCGTAGCCCTTGACGAGCTCGTAGACCTGCTCGGTGGGAACTTCCTCGGGGACGTCGCGTCCGAAGGATCCTTGGATGGGGCTTGCTGCCTGGATGGGCGCGCCGGCGTTCTTTGCGTTGCCCTCGGGGCCGGCGTTCTGCAGCTGGATGCTCACGCAAGCGCCATGGGAATGGCATGCGTCGGTGATGCGTTTCAAGCTGGGGATGCTCGCATCGTCGTAGAGACAGGGCTTCAAAGGACCGCCCTTGGCGCCCTTGTGCACGACGGTCGCCTCGATGGTGATAAGGCCGAAGCCGCCCTTGGCGCGCTCTTCGTAGTAGGCAACGGACTGGTCGGACCAGGTGCCATCGGAGTTTGCGAAATTGTTGCCCATGGGAGGCACCACGAAACGGTTCTTAACTTTCATGGGGCCGATTTGGATGGGCTGCGAAATGTGCTTGACGCTCATGAATATCCTTCCCACTGTGCGCACTTTCAAAAGCGCGCTTTCCTCCGAAAGGCAATGTTAGTGGAGCTGCGGGCCGGGCGGCGGGTGTTGAATTCGAACGTGTTCGATGTTTTCGAACACACATGTTTGGAAATTTTATTCAATAGACTCGAATCCGAGCCTTCTATCGTTAGAATGGTTTGTTAAGAACGCTTTATTACCTAGTTTGAGCTGCTTGTTTGAGGTGTCTAGCGCATGGGTGCGTTGATTTCGCCCATTGCGCGCAAGCCTTTGGCCGCAAGCCTGTTTGCCTAGGGTCGACGAAAGGCGAGCATATGAACCTGTCCCACTTGCACTACTTCACGGCCTTGGCCGAAGAAGGCCATTTCTCGAATGCCGCGAAGTCCCTGTTCATCGCCCGCTCCACCTTGAGCTTGGCGATTTCGCAGTTGGAACGCGAGTTGGGCGCACCTTTGTTCACGAAGAACGGCTCGGCTTTTACCCTGACCCCGTACGGTCAGGAGTTCTACCGCTACGCAAGTTTGGCCTTGCAGGACATCGAGACGGGTCGTCGCAGCGTCGCCGCTATGATGGAGGGCGACAACGGCACGCTTCGCCTGGGCGTTCCCTTCACCATGCAGAACCCCGACTGGTCGCATATGATCCGCGACTTTCACGAGCAGGGCGAAGTGTCACCGAACATCGAGATCACGCAAGGGTTTTCCGAGGAGCTTTTGCATGAGCTTTCGGTTGGCAACCTTGATTTGAGCTTCGCCGCGAAGATGGACGATGCGCCCGCCGGCTTAACCTACGAGCCCTACTGGACGCACGAGCTGGTGCTGGTGGTTAACAAGGACAACCCCTTGGCAAGCGCAGAGTCGGTGACGATGGGCGAGCTCAAGGGTCTTAAAGTGCTTTCGTATCGCGAGGGCAGCCCATTGTACGATTCGGTGAAGGACCTGGCCGATCAGTACGAGATAGAGCTTGAGGCGCGTTTCCGCGACGAGATCACCATCTGTTCTTTGGTTTCCTCGGACAAGATGGCGCTTGGCCTGGCAACTTATTCCTTCTTGATTCCGGCTTTCACCGATGTGGTCTGCATTCCCATCGAGGGCATTTCGCGCGATTTCCACCAGGAGTACCTGGTTTATCGCAGCGACGACTCCTTGTCGGGCGTTGCCCTGAGGTTTTTGGAGTACGCCAAAAACCATCCTATGCCCAAGGGCTATTTACCTCGTTCCTAAACGAAATTCCGCTGCCTGATTTTTAAGCCTCTCCTTTTGAATAGGTGGGGCATAGGTCGTTGACGAAGCAATCCGAGCAGCGGGGTCTGCGCGCGATGCAAATTTCGCGCCCGAAGACGATCCATTGGTGGTTCACCGGCCCCCAGTATTCGCGGGGGATGGTGCGCAGAAGCTGCGTTTCGGTTTTGGCGGGCGTGTCGGCGGAAGGGCCGGCCAGCTTGAGCTTATGCGCGATGCGATACACATGGGTGTCCACTGCGATGCCTTCAACTATTCCAAATGCCTCATTGAGGACGACGTTGGCGGTTTTGCGCCCGACCCCCGGGAGTTTTTGCATGAGTCCGATGTCCTGCGGGATCTCGCCGCCGAAGTCGGTGAGCACCATGCGTGCGCAATTGATGCAGTTGGCAGCCTTCGTTTTGTAGAAGCCCAAGGAATGGATGATCTCTTTGACGTCTGCAAGCGGCGCCTGTGCCATGAGCTCGGGCGTGCCGTATTTCGCGAAGAGGGCGGGTGTCACCTTGTTCACCCCGGCATCGGTGGTTTGCGCCGAGAGCATGACGGCTATGGTCAGTTGAAAGGGGGTTTCGTAATCAAGATGGCAGCGCTCGCGCGGATAATGCTCGTTCATGCGCTCACATATCTTGATTGCGCGCTCGGTCTTGTGAGCCTTGCTTTCCCTGGGCATGGGCGGCCTTCCTTTCGTTGCTTGCGTCTATCTTAAAGCGAAGAGCGGCAGGATGCGAAGAAGCCGAAGCGCCTAAACCGATGCACGCATTCCCGTTGTAAACTTGTTAACGATATGTAGGGGATGCCGCAAGCGCGGCTTTTCGTGTTTGGTGAACAACCTGTTTAAAGAACGCGCCTGTTGGGAGGCTTAATGCTTATCGATGCCCTGACACAGACCTTCGAGCGTACGCATGCCCTTGATGGCTTTTGGGGCAAGCTTGATTTAGGTGAAGACGCCACGCTTGCCGTAGCGTCCTCGGCCAGGCCTTTGCTTGTGGCCGCTGCGTTCATGCGCAAGCCGCGCACCACCCTGGTGGCCTGCGCCGGCGAGGATAACGCCGATATCTTCGCACGCAACCTTGCTGCGTTTTTGGGCGATGATCGCGTGTTGCGTCTGTCGGAACCAAGTTCCAACCCCTTCAACCTTCAAGCGGAGGCGGACCCGTCCGAGATCGCACGTCGCAACGAGGCCTTGTGGGCGCTCAAAAGCGGGCGTGAGCTTGTGGTGGTGGCTTCGTCCAAGGCACTTTTGCGCAAGTTGCCCGCCGTGCAGCATCGCTTTTGCGAGCCCATCGTGCTTGAGCAGGGCATCGATTTGCTTGACGGCGCTGTTTCAGGTGCCGAGGATTACTCCGAGCTCGCCGACTTGCTGGTAGGCAAGGGATACGAGAACACCGGTTCTTTGATGGGACCGGGCAGCTTTTGCACTCACGGCGGGACCTTGGATGTATGGCCGGGAAACCTGAAGGCTCCTGTTAGGCTTGATTTCTTCGGTGATGAACTTGAGGAGATTCGCCGCTTCCTGCCCTCCACCGGGCAAACCATCGCCCCGCTTGAGCGCGTGGAGATTTACCCGGTGAGCACCTTTAAGGTGAGTCCGCAGGCAGCAGCTCATGCCCGGGAGCGCCTGGTGGTTCCGGCCGAGAGCGACCCGGGCTTGCGCGATCTTTTGGAGGCGCTTGAGGACGACACCCGCCGCAACCCTGAGGCTCTGCTCGGCTTCCTGTACGACAGCACGTCTTGCGCCTGCGACTATTTGTGCAAGGATGCGCTCATGGTTTTGCTTGAGCCGCGTTCCATCTTCGATGACGCGCTCCATATCGCCGACGCCCTTGCCAAGCAGGCGCAGGGAAGCTCGCTTACTCCCGAGATGCTGTATCTGGGTCCCAAGGAGCTGGATTTCGGTTCCAGCCAACGCGCCACCTACGTCTCGATGATGCGCGTGGGCGCTTCCGCCGACGAGCAGCTGGTGGTGAAGCGCATTGATGCCGCGGGCAGCATCGACAAGATCTACGGCCGCCTGCGCTCCTTCTGCGATGCGGGCTTCACGGTGGTGCTGAGCGTCCCCAAGGCCAGCGCGCGTGAGGATGCCAAGCTTGCCATGCTCGATGCGGGGATACCCTTCGATGAGGTGCTCGACCTTGCCGGCGACACTCCGCGAAAGCTCATACGCGGGCATGTTTCCCTTGTCGATGTGGATATTCCCTTAGGCATGAACTTGCCGGCGGTGAAGACCGCGCTCGTTTCATTCAACGATTCCTCGAGTGCCATGAGGCGCACCAACAAGCGCCGTGTCGATGTGACCGAGATCACCTTTCCCTTCAAGCCGGGCGATTACGTGGTCCATGCCTTCCACGGTATCGCGTACTTCAACTCCATCGTGCGTCGCGACATCGGTGGCGTGGAGCGCGATTACCTGCTTTTGGAATATGCCGAAAAGGACAAGCTCTACATTCCCGTCGAGCAGCTTGATCGCGTGTCGCGCTACGTTGGCCCGGAAGGCTCGAGTCCCAGGCTCACGCGCTTGAACACGAGCGACTGGAATCGCGCCGTGGGACGAGCGCGCAAAGCCACCAAGCAACTTGCCTTCGACCTGGTGGACGTCTATACCCGCCGCTCGGTATCCAAGGGTTACCGGTATTCGCCCGACACTCCCTGGCAAAAGCAGATGGAGGACGATTTCCCCTACGACGAGACACCCGACCAGCTCGCTGCCATTGCCGACGTTAAGGCCGACATGCAGGCCGCGCGTCCTATGGATCGCTTGATTTGCGGCGACGTCGGCTTCGGCAAGACCGAGGTTGCCCTGCGCGCAGCTTTCAAGGCAACGCAGGATAAGAAGCAGGTCATGGTTTTGTGCCCGACCACCATCTTGGCGCAGCAGCACTATTCCAGCTTCAAGGATCGTTTTGAGCCCTACGGGGTCACGGTGGAGGTTCTGTCGCGTTTTCGCACGCCGGCACAGCAGAAGGCCGCGCTCGAGGGCTTCGCCAGCGGCGAAGTGTCGGTTTTGGTGGGCACGCATCGCTTGCTGAGCCGTGACGTCAACCCGCACGATTTGGGTCTCGTCATCATCGATGAGGAACAACGCTTCGGCGTCGGGCATAAGGAACAGTTGAAGAACATGCGCGAGTCGGTTGACGTGCTCACCTTGTCGGCAACGCCTATCCCGCGCACTATGCAGATGGGCCTCTCG
>CAVBOO010000033.1:0-8005 GCA_963597045.1 bacterium
CCGCCGTGCTCCTGAGCCAGGTTGTTGATGAGCTCCTGGATCAGAACGGTCTTACCAACGCCTGCGCCGCCGAACAAGCCGGTCTTACCACCCTTGATGAAGGGCTGGATCAGGTCGACGACCTTGATGCCCGTCTCGAAGATCTCGGTGCGGGTGGTCAGGGTGTCGTATGCAGGTGCGGGATGATGGATGGGAGCCCAAGCCTCGATGTCCTCGGGGATAGGCTTACCGTCAACGGGCTGACCCATGACGTTCCAAATGCGGCCCAGGGTTGCCTGACCAACAGGCATCTTCATGGGAGCACCGGTGTCCTGAACGTCCAGGCCGCGAACCAGGCCGTCGGTAGACGACATGGCAACGGCGCGAACAAGGTCGCCGGGGAGATGAAGCTGGACCTCAAGGACGACATGGATGTCACCCATAGGGGTGGATGCATCAACGGTGAGGGCATTGTGAATCGCAGGGATGGTCTCCGGTGCGAATTCAACGTCGACAACAGGTCCGACGATACGGACGATGTGGCCAACTGCGCCCTGGGCGGATGCATTAATGGTTTCTTCAGCCATTTAGTCCTCCAAAGCTGCGGCGCCGCCGACGATCTCGTTGATCTCGGTAGTGATGGCGCCTTGACGTACGCGGTTATAAAGGCGATTGAGATTCTCAATCATGTCATTGGCGTTGTCCGTCGCGGTTTTCATGGCATTACGACGGGCGGCCTGTTCTGCAGAGGCAGAGTCGATGAGCACGTAGTAGAAGTACCCAGCGATGTACTCGGGAAGAAGCTGGTTCAAAACAACAGCCTCGTCCTCTTCGTACTCGATGGAGCCTTCGATCTCAACGTTCGCATCGGCTTCCGTTGCGCCGGAGACATTGAAGACGTAGCCATCGGGCAAGAACGACTTCAGGTCGATGGGAAGAAGCTGGTCAGTGCAGGGAACCTGCTCTGCGGCGTTCTTTGCATGGTTGTAAAGAACGATAGCTTCGTCGATCTTGCCTGAGAGGTAGTTCTCGATGACGTAGTCGGTCAATGCGTCGGCTTCCTCGACGCGGGGGTCGGCGGAAAGGTCGCGGAAGGCCAAGACAGGCTCGATGCCGCGGTAGTTGAAGTAAGCGATGCCCTTCTTACCGCAAACGGCAACGATGATGTCCTTGCCCTCAGCCTTACGTGCCTTCAGGATTCGCTCTGCACGGCGAAGGATGTTCGAGTTGAAGCCACCGGCCAGGCCGCGGTCGGAGACGATGACGCACAGGAACGTGGTCTTCACCTCGTCGTGGGGCATGGTCAGGGGAGCCTCGGTACCACCCATGCGGGCGATGTTGCCAAGGAGCTCCTTCATCGCATCGGCATAAGGCGTTGCATGATCCACGCGCTCCTGGGAGTGACGGATCTTTGCAGCAGCGACCATCTGCATGGTGCGAGTGATCTGCTTGGTGGACTCAACCGAGCTGATTCGCCGTTCGATATCGTGAAGGTTAGGCATCAGTTACCTACCTTACGCGATGAACTGAAGCTTGAAAGCTTCGATCAGGCTCTTAAGCTCAGCCTCGATCTCGGGGGTGAACTTCTTAGCTTCGGCAAGCTTGGCGACAACGCCGTTACCGGACAGACGCAGGTAGTCAAGCATCTCGGCGCGGAAACGCACGATGGACTTGACGGGCAGGTCGTCCAGGAAGCCCTGATTGCCGGACCAGATAGCGATGGCCTGCTCCTCAACGGGCAGAGGCATGTAGCGACCCTGCTTAAGAAGCTCGGTCATGGCAGCGCCACGAGTGAGCTGCTGCTGAGTTGCCTTGTCCAGGTCGGAACCGAACTGGGTGAAGGCAGCGAGCTCGCGATAGGCGGCCAGGTCCAGACGCAGGTTGCCGGCGACGGACTTCATGGACTTCACCTGAGCGGAGCCACCGACGCGGGAAACCGAGATACCGACGTTGACTGCGGGGCGCTGGCCCTGGAAGAACAGGTCGGTCTGAAGGTAGATCTGACCGTCGGTAATGGAAATGACGTTGGTGGGGATGTAGGCGGAAACGTCGCCAGCCTGGGTTTCGATGATGGGCAGCGCGGTAAGGGAGCCGGCACCGTTCTCATCGGACAGCTTGACCGCACGCTCGAGCAGGCGAGAGTGCAGGTAGAAGATGTCGCCAGGATAAGCCTCGCGTCCGGGAGGACGACGAAGAATCAGGGACATCTCGCGGTATGCCATTGCCTGCTTGGTCAGGTCGTCGTAGATGCACAGGACATGACCGCCGGGGTTCTCGGCGTTGGCAGGCTTGCCGTCGGCGCCGTTGTACATGAAGTACTCGCCCATTGCAGCGCCAGCCATAGGAGCCAGGTACTGAAGAGCAGCGGCGTCGGAAGCGGTAGCGGCAACGACGATGGTGTACTCCATGGCACCGAAGCGCTCGAGGGTCTCGACGATGGTAGCCACCGTGGAGGCCTTCTGGCCGATGGCGACATAGATGCAGACCATGCCCTTACCCTTTTGGTTGATGATCGCATCGATGGCAATGGAAGTCTTGCCGGTCTGACGGTCACCGATGATCAGCTCGCGCTGACCACGACCAATGGGGATCATGGAGTCAACGGCGAGGATGCCGGTCTGCATGGGTTCCTCGACGGGCTGACGCTCGTGAACGCCAGGCGCCTTGAACTCAACAGGGCGGAAGCCCTCGGCCTCGATGGGACCCTTGCCGTCGATAGGCTCGCCCAGGACGTTAACAACGCGACCCAGGAATGCCTTGCCGGTGGGGACTTCCAAAATCTTGCCAGTGGTGCGGCACTGGCCATTTTCCTTAATTGCGGTGACGTCACCGAGGATAACGGCGCCAACCTCTTCCTCTTCGAGGTTCTGGACCATACCGTAGACGGTCGAGCCATCCTCACCGATGAACTCAAGGAGCTCACCAGACATCGCACCCTTCAGGCCGTCGACGCGAGCAACGCCGTCGCCGATCTGCATGACGGTGCCGGTTTCGCGGGACTCAACGCTGGTATTGATGTTATCCAGCTGCTTGCGAAGCAGCTCATCAATGGACTGTGCGGTGATTTCAGTCACTAGCATTCACCTCCATCTTGTTCTTTCAGCACCAGGCGCGCCTTGTCGAGCTGCGAGCGAACGCTTGCATCGACGTAGCGGTTGCGGGTGCTCATGATGATGCCGCCCTTCAGGGAGGGGTCGATGTGCTCGACGAGCACGCAATCCCTGCCAAGGTCGGACTGGGCCTTGTTTGTGATTACCGTTCGCAAATGGTCATCGAGGTCAACTACGGTCGTGACATCCACGACGCTGAAATCCAATTTGGATTCGATGAGCTCTTCGTACAGGTTGTAAACGCGACGGAGCAGGTCCGTGTCGCCACGGGATGCCATTGCCGCGACAACGTCAACGAGGACGGGATTGAAGCCTTCGAAGACCTTGCGCGCCAAATCGCCGCGCTGTTCCTCGGTGTAGCCTTCATCCTTGAGTGCCAGACGAAGATCGATGTTGGAGCCCATGAAGCCAAGAATCTGGATCAACTGGTTGCGGACCTCGACAACAGCCTCGCGACCGCCAGCGGCTTGTGCGCTGTCGATGGCGACGTTTGCGTAGGCAGCAATCGTTTGGTTGACGACATGACGATTACTAGGCATTTAGGCTACCTGCCTCTGAGACGTAGCGCTCGATGAGCTTGCGATGGTCATCATCGCTGAAGTCCTCGCCGATGATGCGGGAAGCCACGGCAATGGAAGTATCGGCCATGGAAGCCTGAAGCTCCTTGATGGCGTTTTGCTTCTCTGCCTCGATGGCAACCTTGGCCTTCTCGATCATGGCGTTGGCCTCGGCCTGCGCCTTATCTTTGATATCGGCCTCGATTGCAGCAGCGGACTTCTGCGCATTGGCAAGAATCTGCTGAGACTGCGCCTTGGCGCCTTCCAGCTGTTCCTGGTACTCGGCCAGCAGACGCTCGCTTTCGATGCGAGCCTCCTCGGACTTTTCCAGGGAGTTCTTGATGGTTTCCTCACGCTTGTTCAGCATGCCCTCGAACAGGGGCCAGCCGAACTTGGCGAGGATGATCCACAAGATGATGAAAGCGACCAGCATGGGGATGAATTCATCCATCTGGGGCAAAATTGCCGAGATACCGGCGCTTTCCTCTGCGAAGGCGTTAAGCGGGCAAATTGCAGAAGCAGCAGCGAAAGCGATGACACCGCTCGTGCAGTTGCGAACATATTTGCTTGCGTTTGCGATCAATTCGCTTTCCTCCTTCTTCTTGAAAGTAGCTAACAACTAAAAGTTCTTTTAAGTTGATTAGCCGATGAAGAAGAGGACCAGACCGAGCAGTGCAAGTTCCTCGGACATAGCAGCGCCGATGAAGAAGTAGCCCATGAGCTGGCCCTTCATCTCAGGCTGACGGGCTGCAGCAACGCACAGACCGTAGGTAGCGACACCGATGCCGATGCCAGGGCCGATTGCGGCGAGGCCATAGCCAACAACCTTCAAAGCGGCGAGAACGATGGTAAGTTCCACGATTACCTCCTTTGTCGAGCGGGAATCCTTTTATCCCACTCATGCTTACATCTCCAGCTGCAGATTATTCGTACCAGCTGCAGTTACCAAAATCATTAGGCAGCTACGCGATTCGCGGCTGCCAGGCAAGGGGCACACCCCAAGCCTTGAAACCGGTCGAGCCCGGTCCTGCATCAGTGAGGATGGATGGCCATGCCGATGTAGGAAGCGGACAAGATGGTGAAAACGTATGCCTGCAAGAAGGCCACCAGGGTCTCAAGCGCATACATGAAGAAGAGCAGGAAGAACCACGCGATTGCGGGCAAGCCGGCCAGGATAGCGCCCTGGGTAACGGCAACCTGCAGGAAGATGGTGGTTGCGATGGAGAACACGGCCAGAACCATGTGACCGGAGAGCATGTTGCCATAAAGACGAACTGCCAGGGTAAGAACACGGATGACCATGGAAATGAACTCAAGGAACCAGATGATGGGACCCATGGGGCCGGGCACGCCGTGAGGGCACAGCGAGCGGAAGTAGCCGAAGAAACCAAGCTGCTTCAGGCCGTAAAAGTTGAAGTAAATGAAGGAGACCAAAGCCAGTGCCCAGGTGGCGGAAATGGTGCCGTTGGCAGCCTTTGCGCCGGGGATAAGGCCGATGACGTTGGCCATCAGGATGAAGAAGAACAGCGTCGCCAAGAAGGGGATGTGCTTCTTGAAGCCTTCACCGATGACGTCCTCGCCGATGCTGGTCTGAACGAAGCTGTAACCGTACTCGACGATTGCAGGGAACTTCTTGTGAGGAATCATCTCCAGCTTGCGTGCTGCAACGAGCACCACGATCATGGTCAACACGAACGCGATCAGCATGTACAGGGTGTACTGCGTGACGTTCCATGGGCCGATGGAGAACAGCGTTGCCGAGTCGAACTGAGCGGAAAGGCCCTGCGCTTCCTCGACGAACTCATTGAGGGCGAAACCCAGTTGGTCCATCTCTTCCTTACCTTCCTATCTACCCGCGCTTGCGCTTTGCAAGCACGTTCTTATATATGACGTAGATGCTGGTGCTTACGACGAGCGTGACGATTTCGGCGATAGCGAAGGGTGCCACCGATCCGCGATCGACCACCGCGCACACAATGAGCAGTGCAGCAACGACGATCAGGGACACGCACGAGCCGCCCAAGCCGTAGAGGCCCAAGGTCATGCTCTGCTGGGATTCGGACTTGCGCGCCATACGGATTGCACCAAAGAGCGGAAGGAAGCCGCAAAGGCCTGCGATGATTCCGCAGATGATGGCAACGAGCACGTAGTGTCCTTTCCTGCTTGCGCGTACCTACTAGCTTTTCGAGAGTAACGCCACCCGAAGAGCTTGCCCGAGCCCGCCTTGCCAACATGCCGAAATAAGCTGTTAACGGCATGGAAAAATGGCCGAGCTACGCCCAGACGGTTGTCCATTATACGCATGCGATTCTTTGGAAAACACGTTCAGATAGTGGAAGGTTTTTTCCAAAAGGGATTTTTATTGCGATTTCGTAACAGAATTATTGTTTTGTGGGGCTTAAACCCTCGTTTTCGCTTCCTTATGGGCGATATTGAACGAACCAAAGGAAACTTCAATGGATTTTAGTAACAGATTCACCGATTAGGGTAGTTGGTCGCCTGGCACTTCCCTTTGCCCTTAGCGGGACCGCTTATGTACAGGCCGAACGCACGAAAGCCTTAGAGATCCATGGCCTCCAGTTTCTTTTCCACGAACACGCGATTCGCAGCCGCCAGGACCATGGAACGAAGGAGGATGGTCTGCTCGGTACGCTTGGTTTCCACGCACGGGAGCGCCTTGCCGGAGAAGTTGAAAGCCTCGTGAAGCGCGTTCTCGAACTCGGTGCAGAAGAAATCGTAGGCAACCTGCAAGGGATAGGTTTGCCGTTGGATCTCGAAAAAGCGGGCCACGTGATCGACCGTGAACACCGGCTTCAGGATGACCATGACCATGAGCTGGGCCAAATGCTCGCGGTGATAGCGCTTGCGCACGGCGGGAGGCACTGCACCGTTCTTTATATAGTTGCCAACCATCGGTTTGGTGATGGGCTCGCTTACCAGACAGGCAAGCGCCTCGTTAACCACGCCGAGCATCTGCTCCAGGTAAAGACCCATATCGGGCAGCTCGGCATAGCGGGGGCAATGAAATTCCTTGATTGCGGCAAATGCGTCGGTTGTCATGGGCTCCTCCTTTTCTTGCGAGTTTATCACGCAAGCATGCTTTGCTCGGGGCGTCGGCACGGCTTTATGGATTTTTCTTCATTACCTCATCGCATGTTTAACATGCTATGTTAGTATGCGCAGCATTGTTTCTACGAAGGAGGTAGCTTCAATGCTTCGAAGCAAAAGAACCATCGGAGCGCTGGGCAAGGCAGCTTTAGCTAGCGCGGTGCTCGTGCCCGCAATCTGCGGCGGCGTTTACGCAAGCGCGCTCGCAAGCCCGCTCACGCACCTAAGCGAGCTCCCGGTGGCAATCGTCAATAACGACAAAGGCGCCACGATCAACCAGGAAAAACGCAATCTGGGAAACGAAGTGGTCGAAAAGCTCAAGACACAGCCTGAAGACGACAAGCTGGGCTGGGATTTCGTAAGCGAGGAAGAAGCCGAGGAGGGCTTGGATGCGGGCAAGTACTTCATGACCTGCGAGCTGCCCGAGAACTTCTCGCAGCAGATTGCCTCCGCCTCAACCGACGACCCCGAGAAGGGGCAGGTTTCGGTCACCTACGACAAGTCGGGCAACCCCTTGGTCAACTTCGTGGGCCAGATTGTTTGGGAGAAAATGGTCGACACCGTCAACAAGTCGGTGGTTGAGGAGTACTTCGGCACCACCTTCAGCGGCATCGGCGACGCGGGTGACCAGCTTCAAGAAGCGGCCGATGGCGCAGTGAGCCTGTACGACGGGCTAACAGATGCCGAGGAGGGCTCGGGCACCATCACGACCAACCTATATAAAGTGGTAAGCGGCTCCGAGGAGCTCAAGCAGGGCCTCGCGAAGCTAAGCGCGGGCAGCAGTAAGCTCGACCAGGGCGCATCGAAGCTGGAAGACGGCACTTCAGGCCTGGATGAGAGCACGCAAAAGCTCAACGACGGCGCAAGTTCCTTAGAGGCCGGCTCCGGCAGCTTGGCGAGCGGCGCCACCGCGGCCCTTGCTGGCGCAACGCTTCTTAACGCAGGATCCGCCAGCCTGGATTCGGGTGCCGCGAGCGCTCTTGAAGGCGCGCAAAGCCTGGAGGCCGGCATCGAGCAGATCGATTCCGGAACCGAAAGCGCACTTCAGGGAGCGGAAAAACTTCAATCGGGTGCGAGCCAGCTGGCAGACGGGCTTGAAAGCCTGAACAACTCCGAGTCCGGCTTGCCCGCAGCCAAAGCGGGAGCCGACGCGGTGGGCACCGGGGCAAATCAGCTCTCTGAGGCCGCAACGAGCGCAGTCGGGGGCATAAAGTCTTCCGTGTCTGAGCTGGGTTCGGCCGCGAAGGAACT